>NZ_JBIUVQ010000028.1:0-77407 GCF_044743035.1 Streptomyces sp. NPDC087787 | reverse complement strand
CGCCACGGCGTGCTGCCGCGCACGCTGCACGTGGACGCCCCGTCCTCGCACGTCGACTGGACCGAGGGCGCGGTCGAACTGCTCACCGAGCAGACCGCCTGGCCCGAGACCGGCCGCCCGCGCCGCGCCGCCGTCTCCTCCTTCGGCATCAGCGGCACCAACGTCCACACCGTCCTGGAGCAGGCGCCCGCCCTCGCCGCGCCCGCCCCGGCCGCCCCCGAGCGCACCGCCGGAGCCGTCCCGCTGCTGCTGTCCGGCCGCACCCGCGACGCCCTGCGCGCCCAGGCCGCCCGCCTGCTCACCCACCTCCAGAACCACCCCGAGCCGTCCCTCGCCGACCTCGCCCACTCCCTGGCCACCACCCGCTCCCGCTTCGAGCGCCGCGCCGCGGTGATCGCGCAGGACCGCGACGGACTGCTCGCCTCCCTGACCGCGCTCGCCGCCGGCCGCCCCGACCCGGCCGTCGTCGAGGGCGAGGCCGCGGGCCGTGCCCGGATCGCCGTCATGTTCTCCGGCCAGGGCAGCCAGCGCGCCGCCATGGGCCGCGAACTGTACGAGACCCAGCCCCGGTTCGCCGCCGCGTTCGACGAGGTGTGCGCCGCCCTCGACCCGCTGCTCGACCGGCCGCTGCGCGAGGTCGTGTTCGCCGCCGAGGGCACCGACGAGGCCGCCCTGCTCGACCGCACCGGCTTCACCCAGCCCGCGCTGTTCGCCGTCGAGGTCGCCCTCTACCGCCTCGTCGAGAGCTGGGGCGTCCGCGCCGACTTCGTCACCGGTCACTCCATCGGTGAGATCGCCGCCGCGCACGTCGCCGGGGTGCTCACCCTTCAGGACGCCGCCCGCCTGGTCGCCGCACGCGCCACCCTCATGGAGGCGCTGCCGTCCGGCGGCGCCATGATCGCCGTCCAGGCCACCGAGGACGAGGTCGCCCCGCTGCTCGGCGAGGGCCTGTCCATCGCCGCCGTCAACGGCCCCACCTCCGTCGTCGTCTCCGGCGACGAGGACGCCGCCGCGGAACTCGCCGCCGAGTTCTCCGGCCGAGGGCGCCGCACCAAGCGTTTGCGGGTGAGCCATGCCTTCCACTCGCCGCACATGGACGCCATGCTCGACGCGTTCCGCACGGTCGCCGAGACGCTGTCCTACGCCGCCCCCCGCATCCCGCTGGTCTCCGACCTGACGGGCCGCAGGGCCGACGACGCCGAGGTGCGCACCGCCGACTACTGGGTGCGCCACGTCCGCGAGGCAGTCCGGTTCGCCGACTGCGTCCGCACCCTGCGCGACGCCGGTGCCACCCTCTTCCTCGAACTCGGCCCCGACGGACTGCTGACCGCCATGGCCGAGGACACCCTCGGCGACGACCGCGACGACCACGAGACCGTGCTCGTCCCGCTGCTGCGCGGCGACCGCCCCGAGGAGACCGCCGCCGCCACCGCCGCGGCCCGTCTCCAGATCCACGGCGTCGACCTCGACTGGAGCGCGTACCTCGCCGGCACCGGCGCGCGCCGCACCGACCTGCCGACCTACGCCTTCCAGCACGCCCACTACTGGCCGCAGCTGCCCTCCGCCGCGCCCTCCCCGGCCGGCGATGTGGCCGACCAGAAGCTGTGGGCCGCCGTCGAGCGTGGCGACGCCGCCGAACTCGCCGCCGTCCTCGGCCTCGACGAGGACAGCCTCACCCCGCTCGACTCCCTGCTGCCCGCGCTCAGCTCCTGGCGCCGCGGCAACCAGGAGAAGGCGCTCCTCGACACGCTGCGCTACCGCGTCGAGTGGACCCGGCTGCGCAAGCCCGCCGCGCCCGTCCTGGACGGCACCTGGCTGCTCGTCTCCTCCGACGCCACCGCCGACGACGAGACCGAGCTGCTCGACGGCCTCGCCGAGGCGCTCGGCGCGCACGGCGCCCGGGTCCGCCGCCTCGTCCTGGACGCCGACTGCGCCGACCGGGCCGTGCTGGGAGCCCGCCTCGCCGGCACCGAGTACGCCGACACCACCGCCACCACCGCCCATGTGCTGTCCGTGCTGCCGCTCGACGAGCGCCCCACCGACGGCCCCGCCGGCTTCACCCAGGGCCTCGCCCTGACCATCGCCCTCGTCCAGGCCCTCGCCGACACCGGCGCCCGGGGCCGGCTGTGGACCGCCACCCGCGGCGCCGTCTCCACCGGCCCCGCCGACCCGGTCACCCGCCCCGCCCAGGCCGCCGCCTGGGGCATGGGCCGTGGTGTCGCCCTGGAGCACCCCCGCCTGTGGGGCGGCCTCGTCGACCTCCCGGCCGACTTCGACCGCCGCGCCGGACAGCGCCTCGCCGAAGTCCTCGCGGTCAAGGACGCCCCCGACGGCGAGGACCAGGTCGCCCTGCGCGCCACCGGTGTGCACGGCCGCCGCCTGGTCCGCCACACCGTCGACGAGCTGCCGCCCGCCGACCGGTTCACCGCCTCCGGAAGCGTCCTGATCACCGGCGGCACCGGCGGCCTCGGCGCCGAGACCGCCCGCTGGCTGGCCCGCTCCGGCGCGGACCACCTCGTCCTCACCAGCCGCCGCGGCCCCGACGCGCCCGGCGCCGCCGAACTCCGCGCCGAGCTGACCGACCTGGGCGCGAGCGTCTCCATCGTGTCCTGCGACGTCGCCGACCGCGACGCCCTCGCCGCAGTCCTCGACGGCCTGCCCGCCGACCAGCCCCTCACCGGTGTCGTGCACACCGCGGGCGTCGGCCACTACGGGCGGCTGGACGGACTGACGCCCGCCGAGTTCGCCGGCCTCACCGCCGCGAAGCTGGCAGGCGCCGCTCACCTCGACGACCTCCTCGGCGACCGCGAACTGGACTTCTTCATCCTGTTCGGCTCCATCGCCGGCGTCTGGGGCAGCGGCGACCAGAGCGCCTACGGCGCCGCCAACGCCTACCTCGACGCCCTCGCCCTGGCCCGCCGCGCCCGTGGCCTCGCCGCGACCTCCATCGCCTGGGGCCCGTGGGGCGGCAGCGGCATGGCCGCCGACGACGCCGTCTCCGACACCCTGCGACGCCAGGGCCTGCGCCTGCTCGACCCCGCGCACGCCCTCATCGAGATGCGCCGCGCCGTCGTCCGCCAGGACGTCGCCGTCACCGTCGCGGACGTCGACTGGACCCGCTACGCCCCGCTGTTCACCTCCGTCCGGCCCAGCGCCCTCATCAGCGACCTGCCCGAGGTCCGCGCCCTGGCCGCCGAGAACACCCCCGCCGACACCGGCGACGCGTCCGAGATCGTCCAGCGGGTCCGCTCGCTGTCCGAGCCGGAGCAGCTGCGCCTGCTCACCGAGATGGTGCGCGCCGAGGCCGCGACCGTGCTCGGTCACTCCTCCGCCGACGCCGTGCCGGAGGGCCGTGCCTTCCGCGACATCGGCTTCGACTCGCTGACCGCCGTCGAACTGCGCAAGCACCTCGGCGCGGCCACCGGCCTCTCCCTGCCGAGCACCATGGTGTTCGACTACCCGACCCCGCTGGAGCTGGCCCAGTACCTGCGGGCCGAGATGGTCGGCTCGGTGCTGGAGGTCGCGGGTCCCGTCGCCACCGGCGCCGCCGACGACGAGCCCATCGCCATCATCGGCATGAGCTGCCGCTACCCGGGCGGCGTCAGCTCCCCGGAGCAGCTGTGGGACCTGGTCCTCTCCGGCACCGACGCGATCACCGACTTCCCGGTCAACCGCGGCTGGAACACCGCCGGGCTCTACGACCCGGACCCCGACCACCCCGGCACCACCTACTCCAGCCAGGGCGGCTTCCTGCACGAGGCCGACGAGTTCGACCCGATGTTCTTCGGCATCTCGCCCCGCGAGGCGCTCGTCATGGACCCGCAGCAGCGGCTCCTCCTGGAGACCACCTGGGAGGCCTTCGAGCGCGCCGGACTCACCCCCGACACCCTTCGTGGCAGCCTGACCGGCACCTTCATCGGCTCCAGCTACCAGGAATACGGAATGGGCGCCGGCGACGGCACCGAGGGCCACCTGGTCACCGGCACCAGCCCCAGCGTGCTCTCCGGCCGCCTCGCCTACGTCTTCGGCCTGGAGGGCCCGGCGGTCACCGTCGACACCGCGTGCTCGTCCTCGCTGGTCGCGCTGCACCTGGCCTGCCAGGCGCTGCGCAACGGCGAGAGCAACCTCGCGGTCGCGGGCGGCGCCACCGTCATGACCACCCCCAACGCGTTCGTGGCGTTCAGCCGGCAGCGGGCCCTCGCCCAGGACGGCCGGTGCAAGGCGTTCTCCGAGGGCGCCGACGGCATGACCCTCGCGGAGGGCGTCGGCATCGTCCTCGTCGAGCGGCTCTCCGACGCCCGCCGCAACGGCCACCCCGTGCTCGCCGTCATCCGCGGCTCCGCCATCAACCAGGACGGCGCCTCCAACGGCCTCAGCGCCCCCAACGGCCCCTCGCAGCAGCGCGTGATCCGCCAGGCCCTCGCCAACGCCCGCGTCGCCCCGGGGGAGATCGACCTCCTGGAGGCCCACGGCACCGGCACCCCGCTCGGCGACCCCATCGAGGCGCAGGCCCTGTTCGCCACCTACGGCCGCACCCGTACGCCCGAGACCGCACTGCACCTCGGCTCGGTGAAGTCGAACATCGGCCACACCCAGTCCGCCGCCGGTGTCGCGAGCATCATCAAGATGGTCATGGCGCTGCGCCACGGTGTGATGCCGCGGACCCTGCACGCCGACGAGCCGTCCAGCCACGTCGACTGGAGCCCCGGCACCGTGCGGCTGCTCGGCGAGAACACCGACTGGCCGCAGACCGGCCGTCCGCGCCGGGCCGCCGTGTCCTCGTTCGGCATCAGCGGCACCAACGCCCACGTCATCCTGGAGCAGGAGACCGAGGCGCCCGCCGGCGGCGACGAGCAGCCGGCCGTGGCGCCGGTGCCGGTCGCCGCCGGTGTCGTGCCGTGGGTCCTGTCCGCCCGCGCCGCCGCCGCGCTGCGCGAGCAGGCCGACCGGCTCCTCACCCACCTCGTGACCGCCGTCCCGGCGGCCCGTCCGATCGACATCGGCCTGTCCCTGGCCACCTCCCGCGCTCTCTTCGAGCACCGGGCCGTGGTCGTGCCGCCCGCCGGCGCCGACCCGCTTCAGGCGCTGCGCGCCGTCGCCGCCGACGGACCCTCGGGCGTCGTCGCCCGCGGTGTCGCCGACGTCGACGGCCGTACCGTCTTCGTGTTCCCCGGTCAGGGTTCGCAGTGGGTGGGCATGGGTGCCCAGCTCCTGGACGAGTCGCCGGTGTTCGCGGAGCGGATCGCCGAGTGCGCCGCCGCGCTCGCCGAGTTCGCGGACTGGAACCTCGTCGACGTCCTGCGGGGTGCGGAGGGTGCTCCGACATTGGAGCGCGTCGATGTGGTCCAGCCCGCGTCGTTCGCGGTGATGGTGTCGCTGGCCGCGGTGTGGCGGGCGCAGGGCGTGGAGCCGGACGCGGTGGTGGGTCACTCGCAGGGCGAGATCGCCGCGGCCGTGGTCTCGGGTGCGCTGTCGCTGCGTGACGGTGCCCGGGTGGTGGCGTTGCGCAGCCAGGCCATCGGGCGCAGCCTCGCCGGCCGGGGCGGGATGATGTCGGTGGCGCTGCCCGTCGGGGACGTGGAGGCCCGTCTCGAGGCGTTCGGCGGGCGGGTGTCCGTCGCCGCCGAGAACGGCCCCCGCTCCTCCGTCGTCGCGGGCGAGCCGGAGGCCCTGCACGAACTGCACGCGCAGCTCACCGCCGAGGAGATCCGGGCCCGCCGGATCGCCGTGGACTACGCCTCGCACTCCCACCACGTCGAGGACCTGCACGACGAGATCCTTCAGCTGCTGGCCGAGGTCGCGCCGGCCGCGTCCGAGATCCCGTTCTTCTCGACCGTCACCGGCGACTGGCTCGACACCACCGTCATGGACGCCGGCTACTGGTACCGCAGCCTGCGCGGACGCGTGCTGTTCGCGGACGCCGTGCGCGACCTGATCGCCGCCGAGCACCGGGCCTTCATCGAGGTCAGCTCCCATCCCGTGCTGTCGATGTCCGTCCAGGACATGCTCGACGACGCCCAGGTGGCCGGTGTCGCCTCCGGCACCCTGCGCCGCGACAACGGCGGCCTGGACCGCTTCCTGCTGTCCGCCGCCGAGGTGTTCGTCCGCGGTGTCCACGTCGACTGGACCGCCGTGTTCGGGGGGACCGGCGCGTCCCGCGTCGACCTGCCCACCTACGCCTTCCAGCACGAGAACCTGTGGGTCGTCCCGGCCCTCCAGGAGGCCGCCACCGCCGCCGATCCCGAGGACGCCGCGTTCTGGACCGCCGTCGAGGACGGGGACGTCTCCGCCCTGACCGCGGCCCTCGGCACCGACGAGGACTCCGTCGCCGCCGTGCTGCCCGCGCTGTCCTCCTGGCGCCGGTCCCGCCGTGAGCGCTCCACCGTCGACTCCTGGCGCTACCGCGTCACCTGGAAGCCCGTCACCAAGCTCCCGCAGCGCACCCTCGACGGCACCTGGCTGCTGGTGACCGCCGACGGCGTCGACGGCACCGACGTCGCCGAGGCGCTGGAGACGGGCGGCGCCCAGGTGCGGCGCCTCGTCCTCGACGAGACCTGCACCGACCGCACCGTCCTGCGTGAGCGCCTCACCGACACCGACGGCCTCACCGGCATCGTCTCCGTCCTCGCCGGCGCCGAGCGGACCGGCGCCGTCCCCGGCACCGGACTCGTCCTCGGGGTCGCCCTCACCGTCGCCCTCGTCCAGGCGCTCGGCGACGCCGGCATCGAGACCCCGCTGTGGGCGCTGACCCGCGGCGCCGTCTCCACCGGCCGCGCCGACAAGGTCACCGCGCCCGTCCAGGCCCAGGTCACCGGCATCGGCTGGACCGCCGCGCTGGAGTGCCCGGGACGCTGGGGCGGTGTCGTCGACCTGCCCGAGACGCTCGACGCCCGCGCCGGCCGGCGGCTCGCGGCCGTCCTCGCCGGCGCGCTCGGCGACGACGACCAGGTCGCCCTGCGCTCCTCCGGCGTCTTCACCCGCCGTGTCGTCCGCGCCGACGCCGCCCCCGAAGGCCCCGCCCGCGACTGGAGGCCCCGCGGCACCACCCTCGTCACCGGCGGCTCCGGCACCCTCGCCCCCCACCTGGCGCGCTGGCTCGCCGAGCAGGGCGCCGAGCACCTGGTCCTGGTCAGCCGGCGCGGCCCGGAGGCGCCCGGCGCCGCCGAACTCCGTGCCGAGCTGGAGGAACGCGGCACCGCCACGACCCTCGCCGCCTGCGACATCACCGACCGCGACGCGGTCGGCGCCCTCCTCGAAAGCCTGAAGGCCGAGGGCCGCACCGTCCGCACGGTCGTGCACACCGCGGCCACCATCGAACTGCACACCCTCGACGCCACCACGCTCGACGACTTCGACCGCGTCCTCGCCGCCAAGGTCGCCGGT
Source organism: Streptomyces sp. NPDC087787 (assembly GCF_044743035.1). Lineage (NCBI taxonomy): Bacteria > Bacillati > Actinomycetota > Actinomycetes > Kitasatosporales > Streptomycetaceae > Streptomyces > Streptomyces sp. NPDC087787. The sequence continues at coordinate 70,024 of NZ_JBIUVQ010000028.1, read as the reverse complement.
GCGCGGATCCTCGACGAGCTCCTCGACGACGAGGAGCTGGACGACTTCGTCCTGTACTCCTCCACCGCCGGCATGTGGGGCAGCGGCGCGCACGCCGCGTACGTCGCGGGCAACGCCTACCTCGCGGCCCTGGCCGAGCACCGGCGGGCCCGCGGACTGACCGCCATGTCGCTGTCCTGGGGCATCTGGGCCGACGACCTCAAGCTCGGCCGCGTCGACCCGCAGATGATCCGCCGCAGCGGCCTGGAGTTCATGGACCCGCAGCTCGCGCTGAGCGGCCTCAAGCGGGCCCTCGACGACGACGAGCACGTCATCGCGGTCGCCGACGTCGACTGGGAGACGTACCACCCCGTCTACACCTCGGCCCGGCCCACCCCGCTGTTCGACGAGGTCCCCGAGGTGCGGCGGCTCACGGCCGCTGCCACGCAGAGCGCCGGGACCGCCGCCCACGGCGAGTTCGCCGCCGCGCTGCTGGCCCTGCCCGCCGCCGAGCAGCACCGCAAGCTGCTGGAGACCGTCCGCACCGAGGCCGCCTCCGTGCTCGGACTGGCCTCCGCCGACGACCTCACCGACCAGCGCGCCTTCCGCGACGTCGGCTTCGACTCGCTGACCGCGGTCGGGCTGCGCAACCGGCTCGCGTCCGTCAGCGGGCTGACGCTGCCGTCCACGATGGTCTTCGACTACCCGAACCCGGCCGCCCTGGCCGGCTTCCTCCACTCCGAACTGGCCGACGTCCACTCCGCGGGCGCCGTCGCCGTCACCGCCGGCGCGCCCGTCGACGACGACCCGATCGTCATCGTCGGCATGAGCTGCCGCTACCCCGGCGGCGTCACCTCCGCCGAGGAGCTGTGGCGGGTCGCGCTGGACGAGGTCGACGCGATCTCCGTCTTCCCCGCCGACCGCGGCTGGGACGCCGAGGCCCTCTACGACCCCGACCCGGACGCGTCCGGCCGCACCTACTCGGTGCAGGGCGGCTTCCTGCGCGACGTCGCCGACTTCGACCCCGGCTTCTTCGGCATCTCGCCCCGCGAGGCCCTGTCGATGGACCCGCAGCAGCGCCTCCTGCTCGAGACGGCCTGGGAGGTCTTCGAGAACGCCGGCATCGACCCGGTCGCCCGGCGCGGCAGCCTCACCGGCACCTTCATCGGCGCCAGCTACCAGGACTACGGCGCCGCCGTGCCCGGCAGCGAGGGCTCCGAAGGCCACATGATCACCGGCTCGCTCCCCAGCGTGCTGTCCGGCCGCGTCTCCTACCTGTTCGGCTTCGAGGGCCCCGCCGTCACCCTCGACACCGCGTGCTCGTCCTCGCTGGTCGCCATCCACCTGGCCTGCCAGTCGCTGCGCAACGGCGAGAGCTCCCTCGCCCTCGCCGGCGGTGCCAGCATCATGTCCACGCCCATGTCGTTCGTCGGCTTCAGCCGCCAGCGTGCCCTCGCCGAGGACGGCCGCTGCAAGGCGTACGCCGAGGGCGCCGACGGCATGACCCTCGCCGAGGGCGTCGGCCTGATCCTGCTGGAGCGGCTCTCCGACGCCCGCCGCAACGGCCACGAGGTGCTCGCCGTCATCCGCGGCTCCGCCATCAACCAGGACGGCGCCTCCAACGGCCTCACCGCCCCCAACGGCCCCTCCCAGCAGCGCGTCATCCGCCAGGCACTCGCCAACGCCGGCGTCGAGGCGGACGACATCGACGTCCTGGAGGGACACGGCACCGGCACCTCCCTCGGCGACCCGATCGAGGCGCAGGCCCTGTTCGCCACCTACGGCAGGGACCGCGACCCCGAGCGGCCCGTGCTGCTCGGTTCGGTGAAGTCCAACATCGGCCACACCCAGATGGCCTCCGGCGTCGCCAGCGTCATCAAGCTGGTCCACGCCCTCAACGAGGGCGTCGTCCCCAGGTCGCTGCACATCGACGAGCCGTCCACCCACGTCGACTGGTCCTCCGGCACCATCCAGCTGCTCACCGAGCGCACCGAGTGGCCCGAGACCGGCCGTCCGCGCCGTGCCGCCGTGTCGTCCTTCGGCCTCAGCGGCACCAACGCCCACACCATCCTGGAGCAGGCCCCCGCCGAGACCGCCCCGGCCGCCCCCGAGGACACCCCCGCGCCGCGGGACGCCCTCGTGCCCGTCCTCGTCTCCGGACGCGGCGAGGCGGCCCTGCGCGCCCAGGCCGGAGCCCTGCTCGACCTGCTGGCGGACCGCCCCGGCATCCACCCGACCGACCTGGCGTTCTCCCTCGCCACCTCGCGCGCCGCCCTCGAGCACCGCGCCGCGGTCGTCGCCGACGACCACGAAGGACTGGTGCGCGGCCTGACCGCGCTGCGCGACGGACTGCCCGGCGCCGGTCTCGTCCAGGGCCGCACCGGCCGCGGACGCACCGCCTTCCTGTTCACCGGCCAGGGCAGCCAGCGCCTCGGCATGGGCCGCGAACTGTACGAGCGCCACCCGGTGTTCGCCGACGCCCTGGACGCGGTGCTCGCCCGGATCGACGGCACCACCGAACGCCCCCTGCGCGACGTGCTGTTCGCCGCCGAGGGCTCCGAGGAAGCCGCCCTGCTCGACCGCACCGGCTACGCGCAGCCCGCGCTGTTCGCCCTCGAAGTGGCGCTGTTCCGGCTGCTGGAGTCGTGGGGGATCACCCCCGACTACCTGGCCGGCCACTCCGTCGGCGAGATCGCCGCCGCGCACGTCGCCGGCGTCCTCGACCTCGACGACGCGTGCACCCTGGTGGCCGCCCGCGGCCGGCTGATGCAGGCGCTGCCCGAGGGCGGCGCGATGGTCGCCCTGGAGGCCGCCGAGGACGAGGTGCTGCCGCACCTGGAGGGCCTCGCCGACCAGGTCTCCGTGGCCGCCGTCAACGGACCCCGGTCCGTCGTCGTCGCCGGCGAGGAGGAGCCCGTGCTCGCCGTCGCCGCGCACTTCGCCGAGCAGGGGCGCCGCACCAAGCGCCTGCGGGTGAGCCATGCCTTCCACTCGCCGCTCATGGACGCCATGCTGGACGACTTCGCCACCGTGGCCCGCACACTGACGTACCACGCGCCGGCGATCCCGTTCGTCTCCAACGTGACCGGCACCCTCGCCACCCCCGAGCAGGTGTGCGGCGCCGACTACTGGGTCTCCCACGTCCGCTCCGCCGTGCGCTTCGCCGACGGCGTCGGCTGGCTGTCCGCCCAGGGCGGCGTCCAGACCTTCCTGGAACTCGGCCCCGACGGCGTGCTGAGCGGAATGGCCCGCGAGAGCCTCACCGACGCGTCCCGCACGGCGCTGCTGCCCACGCTCCGCGGCGACCGCCCGGAGGAGCAGGCCCTCGTCACCGCCGTCGCCGCGGCCCACACCCACGGCTTCGACGTCGACTGGGCCACCTGGTTCGAGGGCAGTGGCGCCCGCCGTGTGGCCCTGCCCACCTACGCCTTCCAGCGCGAGCGGTACTGGCCCGACACCACCGCGGCCGGCACCACCACCGTCGCACCCGGCTCCGCGCTCGACGCCGAGTTCTGGGCCGCGGTGGAACACGCCGACGTCGCCTCGCTCGCCGCCTCCCTCGGCCTGGACGACACGACCGTCACCGCGATGGTCCCGGCGCTCACCGCCTGGCGGCGGCGCCGCGGCGAACAGTCCGCGCTCGACTCCTGGCGCTACCGCGTCACCTGGAAGCCGCGCGGCGGCGCCCCCGCCGCCGCACCCACCGGACGCTGGCTCGTCCTCGTCCCGGCCGCCTACCGCGACGAGGCCACCGCCGCCTGGGCCGCCGACGTCGAGGCCGCCCTCGCCACCGAGACCGTCCGCGTGGAGGTCACCGGCACCGATCGCGCCGCCCTCGCCGCCCGCCTCACCGAGGCCGCCGACGGCGACGCCTTCCAGGGTGTCCTGTCGCTGCTGCCGCTCGCGCCCGGCGACGCCGGACACCCCGGCGCCCCGGCCGCGCTCACCCTCACCGCCACCGCCCTCCAGGCGCTCGGCGACGCCGGTCTCGACGCCCCGCTGTGGAACGTCACCCGGGGAGCCGTCGCCGTCGGCCGCTCCGAGCAGGTCACGGCGCCCGAGCAGGCCGCCGTGTGGGGCCTTTGCCGGGCCGCCGCCCTCGAACTGCCCGGCCGCTTCGGCGGCAGCGTCGACCTCCCGGAGGACCTGGACACGCAGGCCGCCCGACGGCTGCGCGGCATCCTGGCCGCGGGCGACGGCGAGGACGCCGTCGCCGTCCGCGCCGGCGGTGTCTTCCTGCGCAGGCTGGCCCACAGCCCCGTCGCCGACACCGTCCGCCCCGCCTTCGACCCGGCGGCCGGCACCGTCCTGATCACCGGCGGCACCGGCGGCATCGGCGGACACCTCGCCCGCCGCCTGGCCCGCGACGGCGCCGCCCACCTGCTGCTCACCAGCCGCCGTGGACCCGACGCCCCGGGCGCCGCCGAACTCCGCGCCGAACTGGAGGAGTCGGGCGCCCGCGTCACGATCGCGGCGTGCGACGCCGCCGACCGCGACGCGCTCGCCGCACTCCTCGCCGAGGTGCCCGAGGACGCGCCGCTCACCGCCGTCTTCCACACCGCGGGCGTCGTCGACGACCACGTGGTGGACGAGCTGACCCCGGCGAGCTTCGCCACCGTCCTGCACGCCAAGACGGTCGCCGCCCGCCATCTGCACGACCTCACCGCCGGCCTCGGCCTCGCCGCGTTCGTCCTGTTCTCCTCGACCGCCGGCCTCATCGGCGCCGCCGGACAGGGCAACTACGCCGCCGCCAACGCCCAGCTCGACGCCCTCGCCGAGCAGCGCCGCGCCCAGGGCCTGCCCGCCCTGTCCGTGGCCTGGGGCCCCTGGGCCGGCTCCGGCATGGTCGCCGACGCCGCCGAGATCGCCGCCCGCGTGCGCCGCGGCGGATTCGAACCCCTCGACCCCGCCTCCGGCGTCGCCGCGCTGCTGCGCGCCGTCGACAACGGCGACACCACCCTCGCCATCGCCGACATCGACTGGGAACGCTTCCTGCGCGCCTTCGCGGCCGGCCGCCCGCTGCCGCTCGTCGCCGACCTTCCGGAGACGGCCGGCGCGACCGCCCCGGCGGCGGCCACCGCCACCGGGTCGGGCCTGCGGCAGCGACTCGCCGAGATGCCCGCCGAGGAGCGCGCCGCACACGTCCTCGACCTGCTGCGCACCCAGGTGGCGGCCGTCCTCGGCCACGCCGACGCCCGCACCGTCGACGACGACCTGGCCTTCCGCGACCTCGGCTTCGACTCGCTCACCGTCCTGGAGCTGCGCAACGCGCTCAACGCCATCACCGGCCTGAGCCTGCCCGCCTCCCTCGTCTACGACCACCCCACGCCGCGCGAGATGGCGGACTTCCTGCTCGCAGAACTCCTCGGCACGCTCCCGGAGTCCACCGCCCACACCGTCGCCACCCGGGCCGTCGGCGACGACCCGATCGCGGTCGTCGGCCTCGCCTGCCGCTTCCCCGGCGGCGTCACCACGCCCGAGGAGCTGTGGCGGCTGCTGACCGAGGGCCGCGACGGCATCACCCCCTTCCCCGACGACCGCAACTGGGACATGGCGGCGCTCGGCGCCGGCGCCTCCGACACGCTGCACGGCGGATTCCTCGCCGGGGTCGCCGACTTCGACGCCCGCTTCTTCGGCATCTCGCCCCGCGAGGCGCTCGCCATGGACCCGCAGCAGCGGCTGCTGCTCGAAACCACCTGGGAGGCCCTGGAGCGGGCCGGCATCGACCCGGCCGCGCTGCGCGGCTCCACCACCGGTGTCTTCGTCGGCACCAACGGCCAGGACTACCCGAACCTGCTGCGCCGCTCCGCCTCGGACGTCGCCGGCTACGTCGCCACCGGCAACACCGCCAGCGTGATGTCCGGCCGCCTGTCCTACGCCCTCGGCCTGGAGGGTCCCGCGGTCACCGTCGACACCGCCTGCTCCTCCTCGCTGGTCGCCCTGCACTGGGCGGGCCGCGCGCTGAGCGCGGGCGAGTGCGACCTCGTCGTCGCGGGCGGCGTCTCGGTGATGTCGACCCCCGACTCCTTCGTCGAGTTCAGCACCCAGGGCGGACTGGCCCCCGACGGGCACTGCAAGCCGTTCTCCGACGACGCCGACGGCACCGCCTGGTCCGAGGGCGTCGGCATCCTGGTCCTGGAACGGCTCTCCGACGCGATCCGCAACGGCCACGAGGTCCGCGGCATCATCCGCGGCACCGCCGTCAACCAGGACGGCGCCTCCAACGGCCTGACCGCCCCCAACGGCCCGTCCCAGCAGCGCGTCATCCGCCAGGCCCTCGCGGACGCCCGCCTCGCGCCGTCCGACATCGACGCGGTCGAGGCGCACGGCACCGGCACCACCCTCGGCGACCCGATCGAGGCGCAGGCCCTGCTCAACACCTACGGCAGGGACCGCGACGCCGAACAGCCGCTGCTCCTCGGCACCATCAAGTCGAACATCGGCCACACCCAGGCCGCCGCGGGCGTCGCCGGCGTCATCAAGATGCTGCTGGCGATCCAGCACGGCACCCTGCCGCGCACCCTGCACGTCACCAGCCCCACCAGCCACGTCGACTGGAGCAGCGGCGCCGTGTCGCTGCTCACCGAGGAACGCGACTGGCCCGGGACCGGACGGCCGAGGCGCGCGGGCGTCTCCGCCTTCGGCGTCAGCGGCACCAACGCGCACGTCATCGTGGAGCAGGCTCCCACCGACGAGCCCGCCCCCGCCCCCGCCGACGAGCCCGCTCCCGCCGCCGACGTCACCACCGTCCCGTGGATCGTCTCCGGCCGCAGCCGCGAGGCCCTCCAGGACCAGATCGACCGGCTCACCGCGTACGCCGCCGCCCACCCGGAACTCTCCCCGCTGGACGTCGGCCGCTCGCTGGCCACCGACCGCACCCTCTTCCCGCACCGCGCCGTGCTGCTCGCCGGCCCCGACGGGGTGCGCGAGACGGCCCGCTCGGTCGCGTCCCGCACCCCCGGCCGCACCGCCTTCCTGTTCTCCGGCCAGGGCGCCCAGCGCCCCCGGATGGGCCGCGAACTGTACGAGCGGTTCGCGGTGTTCGCCGACGCGCTGGACGCGGTCCTCGCGCAGTTCGACACCACGCTGGACTTCTCGCTGCGCCAGGTTCTGTTCGCCGCGCCGGGCACGCCCGACGCCGAGCTCCTGGACCAGACCGGCTGGACCCAGCCCGCGCTGTTCGCCGTCGAGGTCGCCCTCCACCGCCTCCTGGAGTCGTGGGGCCTGACCCCCGACCACGTCGCCGGTCACTCCGTCGGTGAGATCGCCGCCGCGCATGTCGCCGGGGTGTTCTCGCTGGAGGACGCCTGCCGGCTGGTCGCGGCCCGCGCCCGCCTGATGCAGGAGCTGCCGCGGGGCGGTGCGATGCTCGCGGTGCGTGCCACCGAGGAGGAGGTGCTCCCGCTTCTGACGGAGCGGGTGTCGATCGCCGCGGTCAACGGTCCTTCGTCGGTGGTCGTCGCCGGTGACGAGGACGAGGTCGCCGCGATCGCCGCGCACTTCGAGGCGCAGGACCGCAAGACCACCCGGCTCAGGGTCAGCCACGCCTTCCACTCGCCGCTCATGGACCCGATGCTGACCGGCTTCGCCCGGGTCGCGGAGTCCCTCACCTACCATGAGCCCCGCATCCCCCTGGTCTCCACGGTGACCGGCGCCCCCGCCGGAGCCGAACTCCTCACCCCCGACTACTGGGTGCGCCACGTCCGCGAGACCGTCCGGTTCGCCGACGGCGTGCGCGCCCTGCGCGAGGCCGGCGTCACCGCCTTCGTCGAGATCGGCCCGGACGGCCGGCTCACCGCCGCCGCCCAGCAGACCCTGGACGCGTCCGCCGACGGGGCACCCGCCACCACCGTCCCGCTCCAGCGCCGCGACCGCGCCGAGGAGACCACCCTCCTGGACGGGCTGGCCGCCCTGCACACCCAGGGCAGCGGACCCGACTGGACCGCCTGGTTCGCCGGCACCGGCGCACACCGCGTCGAGCTGCCGACGTACGCCTTCCAGCGCGAGCGCTACTGGCCCGAGCCCGCCGCGCCCGGCGCCACCGGCACTCCGGACCCCGTCGACGCCGCCTTCTGGGCCGCCGTCGAGCGGGAGGACCTGGAGAGCCTCACGGCCTCCCTGGGCCTGGACGGCGACACCGTCACCACGATGGTGCCCGCGCTGTCCGCCTGGCGCCGCCGCAACGACGCCCGCTCCACCGCCCGCGACTGGCGCTACCACGAGAGCTGGACCGCGCTCGGCACCCCGGCGCACGCCGCCCCGGCCGGCCGGGTCCTGGCCCTCGTACCCGCCGAGCACGCGGGCGCCGACTGGGCGGAGACGCTCGTCACCGCCCTGGGCGCCGACCCGCTCGTCGTCGACGAGACCCCCGGTTCCCTCGCCCGGGAACTCGCGGACGTCGACACGGACGGCTGGACCACGGTGGTCTCGCTGCTCGCCGCGGGCACCGGCACCCTGCCGGCGCCCGACGCCGCACCGGCCGCCGTCCTCCAGGCCCTGCGGGCCGCCGGTGTCGACGCCCCGCTGTGGTGCGTCACCCGCGGCGCCGTCTCCGTCACCGGGGAGGCACCCGCCGCCGTCGGCCAGGCCGCCCTGTGGGGCATGGGCCGGGTCGCCGCCCTTGAGCACCCCGAGGGCTTCGGCGGCCTCGCCGACCTCGCGCCCGACGCCGACGCCGCCACCGCGGCCCTGCTCGCCGCCCACCTGACCGGGCCCGGCAGCGAGGACCAGATCGCCGTCCGCGCCGCCGGCCTGTTCGGCCGCCGCCTCGTGCGCACCGCCGTCGCCCCCGGCGACGCAGGATGGCGCCCGCACGGCACCGTCCTCGTCGTCGGCGGGACCCGCACCATGGGCGCCCGCGCCGCCCGCTGGCTCGCCCGTGAGGGCGCCGCCCGCCTGGTGCTCACCACCTCGCTCGCCGACGGCGGCACCGACACCGAGGAGCTGCGGGCCGAACTCGCGCGGCTCGGCGCCGAGGTCACCGTCGCGGTCCACGACACCGGCGACCGGGACGCGGCCACCGCGCTCCTGGACGGTCTGACCGACCTGACCGCGGTCGTGTACGCCGACGACGCCCCGGCGGACGGCCTGGCCGCCGCCCTCGCCGAGGCCGTCGTCGGCCGCTCCCTGGACGCGTTCGTCCTCTTCGGCTCCATCGCCGGGGTCTGGGGCGTGCGCGGCAGGTCCGACGAGGCCGCGGGCGGCGCCTACCTGGACGCCCTCGCCCGCGCCCTGCGCGCCGGCGGGACGCCCGCGCTGGCCGTCTCCTGGGGTGCCTGGGCCGAGCTGGCCGACGCGTCGGCCACCGCCCACCTGCGGATGAACGGGCTGCCGGTGATGGACGCCGACGCGGCCCTGACCGCCCTTGCCGGTGCCGTCGCCGACGGCTCCGCCGCGGTCACCGTCGCCGACGTCCGCTGGGACACCTTCGCCCCGGCGCACCACGAGGCCCGGCCCACCGCACTGTTCGACGGCCTGCCCGAGGCCAGGACCGCCCTCGCCGGCGCGGCCCGCGCCCGTACCGAGGAGGCCGCCGCCTCCGGTGGCTACGGCCAGTGGCTCCTGGAGCAGCCCGCCGCCGACCGGGACGACATCCTGCTCGCCCTCGTCGGCGAGAAGGCCGCCCTGGTCCTCGGCCACGCGGACACCGCGCTCGTCGAACCCGACCTGCCCTTCCGGGACCTCGGCTTCGACTCGCTGACCGCCGTCGACCTGCGCAACCAGCTCACCGCGGCCACCGGCATCACCCTGCCCGCGACCCTGGTCTTCGACCACCCCAACCCCGCGGCGCTCGCCGCGCACCTGCGCACCGAACTCCTCGGCGGCGCCACGGACACCGCCGCCCCGGTGGCCGCGCCCGTCGCCACCGGCGACGACCCGGTCGTCATCGTCGGCATGGCCTGCCGCTACCCCGGCGGCGTCAACTCGCCCGAGGACCTGTGGCAGCTCCTCATCGACGAGGTCGACGCCGTCGGCGACTTCCCGGCCGACCGGGGCTGGGACCTCGACGCCCTCGCCGCGGACGGCCCGGGACGCAGCGCCACCGACCAGGGCGGATTCCTCTACGACGCCACCGACTTCGACCCCGGCCTGTTCGGCATCTCGCCGCGCGAGGCCATGGTGATGGACCCGCAGCAGCGGATCCTGCTCGAGGCGTCCTGGGAGGCCCTGGAACGGGCCGGCATCGACCCGGTGACCCTGCGGGGCAGCGGCACCACCGGCGTCTTCGTCGGCGGCGGCTCCGGCGACTACCGCCCGCCGGCCGAGTACGGCCAGTGGCAGACCGCCCAGTCCGCCAGCCTCCTGTCCGGCCGCGTCGCCTACACGCTCGGCATCCAGGGCCCCACGGTGTCCGTCGACACCGCCTGCTCCTCCTCGCTGGTCGCCCTGCACCTGGCCGCCCAGGCCGTGCGCTCGGGCGAGTGCTCGATCGCCCTGGCCGGCGGTGTCACCGTGATGGCCACCCCGGTCGGCTTCGTGGAGTTCAGCGCCCAGGGCGCGCTGTCGCCCGACGGCCGCTGCCGAGCCTTCTCCGAGGACGCGAACGGCACCGGCTGGTCCGAGGGTGTCGGCATGCTCGTCGTCGAGCGCCTCTCCGACGCCCGCCGCAACGGCCACCGCGTGCTCGCCGTGCTGCGCGGCTCCGCCATCAACCAGGACGGCGCCTCCAACGGCCTGACCGCGCCCAGCGGCCCCGCCCAGCAGCGCGTCATCCGCCAGGCCCTCGCCAACGCCCGCCTGGAGAGCGCCGACGTCGACGCCGTCGAGGCGCACGGCACCGGCACCAAGCTCGGCGACCCGATCGAGGCGCAGGCCCTGCTGGCCACCTACGGCCAGGACCGCGAGCGGCCCGTGCTGCTCGGCTCCCTGAAGGCCAACATCGGCCACACGCAGGCCGCGTCCGGTGTCGGCGGCGTCATCAAGATGGTGCTCGCCATGCAGCACGGTCTGCTGCCGCGCTCGCTGTACGCCGAGAACCCCTCGTCGCACGTCGACTGGACCGCGGGCAACGCACGCCTGCTCACCGAGCTCACCGCCTGGCCCGAGTCCGAGCGGGCGCGCCGGGCCGCCGTCTCCTCCTTCGGGGCCAGCGGCACCAACGCCCACCTGATCCTGGAGCAGCCGGAGCCCGTCAAGCAGCCCGCGCGGCCCGCCGCGGACGGCTCGCCCGTCCCGGTCCTGCTGTCCGGCCGCTCGGAGAACGCGCTGCGCGCCCAGGCCCGCAAGCTCCTGGCCCATGTGGCCGACCACCCCGAGGAGACGGTCACCGACCTGGCCCGCACCCTGGCCACCACCCGCGCCGTCTTCGAACACCGGGCCGTGGTGACCGCCGCCGACCGGGACGCGCTGCTCGCCGGGCTCACCGCCGTCGCGGAGGGCACCACCGCCGCGCACGCCGTCGAGCACCATGTGGAGCGCACCGGCAAGCACGCCGTGCTCTTCTCCGGTCAGGGCTCCCAGCAGCCCGGCATGGGCCGGGACCTGTACGAGCGGTTCCCGGTGTTCGCCGAGGCGTTCGACGCGGTCCTCGCCCGGCTCGACGGCCACCTCGGTGCCTCGCTGCGGGACATCGTCTGGCACGGCGACCAGGAGACCCTGAACGAGACCGGGCACACCCAGCCCGCGCTGTTCGCCTTCGAGGTCGCCCTGTACCGCCTGGTGGAGTCCTGGGGCGTGACGCCGGACTTCGTCGCCGGCCACTCCGTCGGCGAGATCGCCGCCGCCCATGTCGCGGGCGTCCTCTCCCTGGACGACGCCTGCCGGCTGGTCGCCGCACGGGCCCGCCTGATGCAGGAACTGCCGCGCGGCGGCGCCATGGTCGCGGTCGAGGCCACCGAGAAGGAGGTCGCCGCCCACCTCACCGACGCGGTGTCGATCGCCGCGGTCAACGGCCCTTCGTCCGTGGTGCTCGCCGGTGAGGAGGACGCGGTGCTCGCCCTGGCCGCCGTCCTCGCCGAGCGGGGCCGCCGCACCACCCGCCTCAAGGTCAGCCACGCCTTCCACTCGGCGCTGATGGACCCGATGCTCGCCGAGTTCCGCAAGGTCGCCGAGAGCCTGCGCTACGACGCACCCCGCATCGCCGTCGTGTCCAACGTGACCGGCGACGTGGCGGGCACCGGGGAACTGTGCGACGCCGACTACTGGGTGCGCCATGTGCGCGGCACCGTCCGGTTCGCCGACGGCGTCACCGCACTGGCCGGCCGGGGCGTGGGCGTCTTCCTCGAACTCGGCCCCGACGCGGTGCTGTCCGCGCTCGCCGAGCAGAGCGCCCCGGACAGCGTCGGCATCCCCGCGCAGCGCCGCAACCGCGACGAGGTGGAGACCCTGGTCGCCGCCCTCGGCCGGCTGCACGTGCACGCCGCCGGACCCCGCTGGGACAGCTTCTTCGACGCCGCCCCCGGCTCCTGGCTCGACCTGCCGACCTACGCCTTCCAGCGCGGCCGGTTCTGGCCGGACACCCTGCCCGCCACCGCGCAGGGCACCGTGTCCGCCGGGGAGGCCGACGGCACCGACACCGCCTTCTGGGACGCCGTCGCGCAGGAGGACTTCGGCTCGCTCGAGTCCGTCCTCGACGTCGAGGGCGACGCCCTGTCCAAGGTGCTGCCGGCCCTGCTCGACTGGCGCCGCCGCAAGTCCGAGGAGACACAGCTCGACAACTGGCGCCACCGCATCGTCTGGAAGCGTCTGACCGGCGCGGCGATGGCCCACCGCAAGCCGCTCACCGGCACCTGGCTGGCCGTCGTCCCCGAGGGCCTCGGCGAGGACCCGTGGGTGACGACCGCGCTGGACGCCCTGGGCACCCGGGTGGTGCGCGCCGAGGCCGGCAGCGCCGCCCGGGAGGCCATGGCCGCCACCCTGCGTGAGGCCACCGCGGAGGGCACCCGCTTCGCCGGCGTCGTCTCCCTGCTCGCCCTGCGCGAGACGGTGCACGGCGACGTGCCCGAGGGCGTCGCCCTCACCGGCACGCTGCTCCAGGCCCTCGGCGACGCCGGGATCGAGGCCCCGCTGTGGTGTGTCACCCGCAGCGCCATGTCCGCCAACCGCACCGACCGCCCGCGCCGGCCGCTGCAGGCCGCCGTGTGGGGCCTGGGCCGGGTGGCCGCGCTGGAGTACCCGCACCGCTGGGGCGGCCTGGTGGACCTGCCGGAGCGCGCCGACGAGCGTGCCGCCGCCGGACTCGCCGCCGTCCTCGCCGGACTCGACGGGGAGGACCAGGTCGTCGTGCGCGGCTCCGCCGTCCTCGCCCGCCGCCTCGTACCGGCCCCGGACCGCGGGCAGAGCGGCGCCTGGAACCCGGCCGGCACCGTGCTGATCACCGGCGGAACCGGCGCCCTCGGCGCCCATGTGGCCCGCCGCCTGGCCAAGGAGGGCGCCCAGCACCTGGTGCTGCTCGGCCGCCGCGGTCCCGAGGCGCCCGGCGCCACCGCCCTGCGCGACGAACTCCAGGAGCTCGGCACCGGCGTCACCCTCGCCGCCTGCGACGCCTCCGACCGGGATCAGCTCACCGCGGTGCTCGACGCGATCCCGGCCGACCGGCCGCTGACCGCGGTGATCCACGCGGCGGGCGTGCTCGACGACGGCGTCATCGACCGGCTCACCCCGGAGCGGTACCAGCAGGTGTTCCGCGCGAAGGTCACCTCGGCGCTGCTGCTCGACGAGCTGACCCGCGACCTCGACCTGGCCGCGTTCGTCCTGTTCTCGTCCGCCTCCTCCGCGGTCGGCAACCCCGGCCAGGCCAACTACGCGGCGGCCAACGCGGTCCTGGACGCCCTCGCCGAGGTCCGCCGGGCGCAGAACCTGCCCGCGACCTCCGTGTCCTGGGGCGCCTGGGCGGGCGGCGGCATGGCCGAGGGCCACGGCGCGGACGAAGCGGCCCGCCGGGCCGGTGTCGGCGCCATGGACCCGGACCTCGCCGTGGAGTCGCTGCTGCGGCTGGTCACCGGCAAGGAGCCGACCGCGGTGGTCGCCGAGGTCGCCCTCGACCGGTTCGCCTCCGCCTTCGGCGGCACCCGGCCGAGTGCCCTGCTGCGGGAGTTCCCCGGCTACCGGGAGACCGTCGCCGCGGCGGCGCCCGAGTCCCCGGAGGGCACCCTCGCCGACCGGCTGGCGGGCATGCCGCCGGCTCGCCGGCTCGACACCGTCGTGGACCTGGTGCGCACCCGTGCCGCGCAGGTCCTCGGCTACCCGGACACCGGCGCCGTCGGCGCCGAACGGTCCTTCCGGGACCTCGGGGTGGACTCACTGGGCGCTGTCGAGCTGCGTAACCAGCTCGGCGCCGCGACCGGCCTGAGCCTGCCCGCGACGCTGGTCTTCGACCACCCGACGCCGCTCGCGCTGGGTGAGTTCGTCCTCGCCCGGCTCGTCCCCGACGAGCCGGCCGTGTCCGACGAGGAGACCGAGATCAGGGCCGTACTGGCCTCCGTGCCGCTCGACCGGCTGCGTGAGATCGGCGTCCTGGAGCCCCTGCTCCAGCTCGCCGGACGCGGCGGTGGGGCCGGCGACGACGAAGACGACGAGTCCGTCGACTCGATGACAGTGGCAGACCTGGTGCGGGCCGCGCTCAACGGCCAGTCCGACCTGTAGCGCGAAGTGATGGAGCAGAGATGAACGCCCCTGCTGAGAACGTAGTCGAGGCACTGCGCGCCGCGGTCAAGGAGACCGAGCGGCTGCGGCGCCGCAACCGGACGATCGTGGCCGCGGCCCGGGAGCCGATCGCCGTGGTCGGCATGGGCTGCCGCTTCCCCGGCGGCGTCGACTCACCACAGGCCCTGTGGGAGATGGTCGCCGGCGGCACCGACGTGATCTCCGAGTTCCCGGACGACCGCGGCTGGGACCTGGAGGCGCTGCGCACCAGCGGCACCGACGACCGGGACACCTCGGTCAGCCAGCGCGGCGGCTTCCTGGACTCGATCGCCGGCTTCGACCCCGGCTTCTTCGGGATCTCGCCGCGCGAGGCCGTCACCATGGACCCGCAGCAGCGGCTGCTCCTGGAGACGTCCTGGGAGGCGATCGAGCGCGCCCGCATCGACGCCACCGGGCTGCGCGGCACCCGCACCGGCACCTTCATCGGCACCAACGGGCAGGACTACGCCTACCTGCTGGTGCGGTCCCTCGACGACGCCACCGGCGACGTCGGCACCGGCATCGCCGCCAGCGCCGTCTCCGGCCGGCTGTCGTACACCTTCGGCCTGGAGGGGCCGGCGATCACCGTCGACACCGCCTGCTCCTCCTCGCTGGTCGCGCTGCACCTCGCCGTGCAGTCGCTGCGCAACGGCGAGTGCACCCTGGCGCTGGCCGGCGGCGTCAACGTGATGTCGACGCCGGGCTCCCTGGTCGAGTTCAGCCGGCAGGGCGGCCTCGCCCGCGACGGCCGCTGCAAGGCGTTCGCCGACTCCGCCGACGGCACCGGCTGGTCGGAGGGCGCGGCCGTGCTCGTCCTGGAGCGCCTGTCCGACGCCCAGCGCAACGGCCACCCCGTGCTCGCCGTCGTCCGCGGCTCCGCCGTCAACCAGGACGGCGCCTCCAACGGCTTCACCGCCCCCAACGGCCCCTCCCAGCAGCGCGTCATCAGGCAGGCCCTGTCCAACGCGGGCCTGAACACCGGCGACGTCGACGCGGTCGAGGCGCACGGCACCGGCACCCCGCTCGGCGACCCCATCGAGGCCCAGAGCATCCTCGCCACCTACGGGCAGGACCGGGAACAGCCCCTGCTGCTCGGCTCGATCAAGTCGAACATGGGCCACACCCAGGCCGCGTCCGGCGTCGCCGGGATCATGAAGATGGTCATGGCGATGCGCAACGGGGTGCTGCCGAAGACCCTGCACGTCGACCGGCCCTCCACCCACGTCGACTGGACGGCGGGCAAGGTCGAGCTGCTCACCGAGAACCGCCCCTGGCCCACCGCGCCCGACCGGCCCCGCCGCTCCGGCGTCTCCTCCTTCGGCGTCAGCGGCACCAACGCGCACGTCATCGTCGAGCAGGCGCCCGAGACCCCCGCGGCCCAGCCGGAGGAGACCCCGGCCGCGCCCCGCACCGCGGGCGTCCTGCCCTGGGTGCTCTCGGCGCGCTCCGCCGCCGCCCTGCGCGAGCAGGTCGCCGCCCTCGTCGCCCACCTGGACACCCCCGGTGCCCCCGGCGCGCTGGACACCGCGTACTCGCTGGCCACCACCCGCGCGGCCCTGGAGCACCGGCTCGCCGTCGTCACCGGCGCGGACGGCACCGCCGGCCGCGAGGCGCTCACCTCCTGGCTGGTGGGCGGCCCCGCCCCGGACGCCCACGAGGGCCAGGCCGTCGGCCGCACCCGCAGCGCCTTCCTGTTCTCCGGGCAGGGCGCCCAGCGCCTCGGCATGGGCCGTGAACTCCACGCCCGCTTCCCCGTGTTCGCCGAGGCCCTGGACCGCGTCCTCGACCTGCTCGACGAGGAACTCGGCGCGAGCCTCGCCGACATCGTCTGGGGCGACGAGGAAGCCCCGCTGAACGAGACGGGGTTCACCCAGCCCGCCCTGTTCGCGGTCGAGGTCGCCCTCTACCGGCTGGTGGAGTCCTGGGGCGTCACCCCCGACTTCGTGGCCGGTCACTCGGTCGGGGAGATCGCGGCCGCGCATGTGGCGGGGGTGTTCTCGCTGGAGGACGCCTGCCGGCTGGTGGCCGCGCGTGCGGGTCTGATGCAGGCGCTGCCGGGGGGCGGTGCCATGGTCGCGGTGGAGGCGACCGAGGACGAGGTGCTGCCGCTGCTGACCGAGGGTGTCGCCGTCGCCGCCGTCAACGGTCCGACCTCCGTCGTGGTGTCCGGTGAGGAGGCGGCCACCCTCACGGTCGCCGAGCAGTTGGCGGCGAAGGGCCGTCGTACCAGCCGTCTGCGGGTGAGCCACGCCTTCCACTCGCCGTTGATGGACCCGATGCTGGAGGACTTCCGCGCGGTCGCGGAGACGCTCTCCTACGACGAGCCGCGCATCCCGGTCGTCTCCAACCTCACCGGCGCCATGGCGGCGGACGGGCAGTTGACCGACCCGGAGTACTGGGTGCGTCATGTCCGCGAGGCCGTCCGGTTCGCCGACGGCGTCCGCGCGCTCGCCGAGGCCGGCGCCGACGTCCTGCTCGAACTCGGCCCCGACGGCGTGCTCGCCGCCCTGGCCCAGCAGTCGGCCACCGCCGTCACCGTCCCGTTCCTGCGCAAGGACCGCCCCGAGGAGCACAGCGCCGTCACCGCGCTGGCCCGGCTGCACACGGCCGGCGTCACCGTCGACTGGGCGGCGTTCCACGACGGCACCGGCGCCCGTACCGCCGAACTGCCCACCTACGCCTTCCAGCACGAGCTTTACTGGCCCAAGGCGACCGCGACCGCCGTCGACGCCACCGGTCTCGGCCTCGCCTCCGCCGACCACCCGCTGCTCGGCGCCGCCATGTCGGTGGCCGGTTCCGACGAACTCCTGCTCACCGGCACCCTGTCGCTCGCCACCCACCCGTGGCTCGCCGACCACAGCGTCGGCGGAACGGTCTTCTTCCCCGGTACCGGCTTCCTGGAGCTGGCCGTGCGCGCCGCCGACCAGGCCGGCTGCGACCGGGTCGAGGAACTGGCCGTCGACACGCCGCTCGTGCTGCCTCCCACGGGCGCCGCGCAGATGCAGATCTCCGTCGGTTCCGCCGACGAGGACGGGTCGCGCGAGCTGCGGTTCTTCACCCGGCCCGGCGAGGACTTCGACGCCGAGTGGACCCAGCACGCCACGGGCCGTATCGGCTCGGGCGAACACCTCATCGGCTTCGACACCACCGTATGGCCGCCGCGTGACGCGGAGGCCGTCGACATCGAGGGACTGTTCGACCGTCTCGCCTCGGACGGCCTGGACTACGGTCCGGTCTTCCGCGGAGTACGTGCGGTGTGGCGTCAGGACGACACGGTCTACGCCGAGGTCGCGCTGCCCGACTCGGTCGAGGACGCCGTCGCCTTCGGTCTGCACCCGGCGCTTCTGCACGCGGCCCTGCACGGCACCGTGTTCCTGTCCGACGACAGCAGCCTGCTCCCCTTCGCCTGGGAGGGCGTGTCCCTGCACGCGGACGGGGCGAGCACGCTGCGGGTGCGGATCGCCTCGTGCGGCGAGGACGCGGTGCGGATCGCGGCGGTCGACCCGGCCGGTCAGCCGGTCGTCTCCGTGGAGTCGCTGACGCTGCGTGCCGCGGACGCGGAGGCCGGTGCCCGGCCACGTCGCGATGACGCCAACTCGCTCTTCCGCGTCGACTGGACCCCCCGTACGGTCGCCGCCCCGGCCGCTCCTGCCACCTGGGCCGTGCTGGGTGATGACCCGTTCGGTCTGACGGCCGCGCTCGCCGCGGACTCCGAGGCGGTCGCGGGCGTTCACGCTCCGGCCGCCACGCTTGAGGAACTGGCCGCCCGGAGCGGGGCCGTTCCGGACATGGTCGCCGTCACGGTCCGCGGCGATGTCGACCAACGGTGCGAGGCCGCACATGAGTTGGCCCGTGAGGTGCTTGCTCTGGTGCAGGAGTGGCTGGCCCAGCCCGCCTTCTCCTCCTCCCGGCTCGTCGTGGTGACCCGCAGCGCCGTCGCCGACGGCGAGCACGGCCCGCTCGATCTGGCCGCTGCCCCTGTGTGGGGTCTGGTGCGCTCCGCCCAGTCCGAGAACCCGGGCCGGCTGCTTCTGGCCGACGTCGACGACACGGCCGAGTCCCTGGCCCGACTGCCGCTGCTCGCGGGGCTGTTCGACGCGGAGGAGCCGCAGGCCGTCGTCCGTGAGGGCACCGTCCGTGTCGGCCGGCTCGCCCGCCTCGAGTCCGGTGGCTCTCCCGTGCGGTCCCTGGATCCCGAGGGCACCGTCCTGGTCACCGGCGGTACCGGTGGTCTGGCTTCCGAGCTGGCCCGCCACCTGGTCGCCGAGCACGGCGTCAGGCACCTGCTGCTGACCAGCCGCCGCGGACCGGACGCCCCCGGTTCCGCCGACCTCGTGCAGGCGCTGGCCGATCTCGGGGCCGAGGCCACGGTCGCCGCCTGTGACGTCGCCGACCGTGACGCGCTCGCCGCGCTGCTCGCCTCCGTCCCGGCCGGGCACCCGCTGACCGCCGTGGTGCACACGGCGGGTGTCCTCGACGACGGCATCGTCGCCTCTCTCACCCCGGACCGCCTCGACGCCGTGCTGCGGCCGAAGGTCGACGCGGCCTGGCATCTGCACGACCTCACCCGTGACCTCGACCTGGCCGCCTTCGTCGTGTACTCCTCGACGGCCGGTGTCATGGGCAGCCCCGGGCAGGCCAACTACGCGGCGGGCAACGCCTTCCTGGACGCCCTCGCCGCCCACCGCCATGCTCTCGGCCTGCCCGCCACCTCCCTCGCCTGGGGAGCCTGGGAGCAAGGCGTCGGCATGACCGGCCAGTTGAGCGGCCAGGACGCGCGCCGGATCAGTGACGCCGGTGGGATGCCGCTGCTGTCCGTCGAGCGGGGCCTGGCCCTCTACGACGCCGCCATGCTCGCCGGCGAGCCGCTCGTGGTGCCGCTCGGTCTGGCCGGCGGTGGCCCGTTGCCCGCCGGTGCCGGCGTTCCCGCCCTGCTGCGCGGACTGGTCCGTACCGGTGGACGCCGGGCCCGGGCGGCCACCGCCGCGGTCGCCCGCGCCGGACTGGCCGAGCGTCTCGCGGTCCTGCCCGAGGAGCGGCGCCGGCCGTTCGTCGTCGACCTGGTGCGTGCCGAGGCCGCCGCGGTCCTCGGACACGGTTCCGCCGATGCCGTCGACGCCCGCCGGGAGTTCCGCGGTCTCGGCTTCGACTCGCTCACC
Source organism: Streptomyces sp. NPDC087787 (assembly GCF_044743035.1). Taxonomy (NCBI): domain Bacteria; kingdom Bacillati; phylum Actinomycetota; class Actinomycetes; order Kitasatosporales; family Streptomycetaceae; genus Streptomyces; species Streptomyces sp. NPDC087787. The sequence continues at coordinate 50,264 of NZ_JBIUVQ010000028.1, read as the reverse complement.
GCGATCGAACTGCGCAACCGGCTCGGCAAGGCGACCGGTCTCACCCTGCCCGCAACGCTCGTCTTCGACTACCCGACGCCCGAGCAACTCGCCGACCATCTCCTGGACGAACTGCTCGGCGCCGACGCCGTCGAGATCTTCGCCGCCCCTCGGACCGCTCCCGAGGTGACCGACGACCCTGTCGTCATCGTCGGGATCGGCTGCCGCTTCCCGGGCGGTGTCGGATCGCCCGAGGAACTGTGGGACCTCCTGGCGTCCGGTACCGACGCCGTCACAGGCATCCCCGCCGACCGTGAGTGGGAGTCGTCGGCGCTCCTCGGCGGTGAGGCCGGTGCCGTGGCCGCGCGGGGCGGATTCCTGCGCGACATCGCCGGCTTCGACGCCGGGTTCTTCGGCATCTCGCCGCGCGAGGCCCTGGCCATGGACCCGCAGCAGCGCATCCTCCTCGAGGTGGCCTGGGAGGCCGTGGAGCGCGCCGGTGTCGATCCGGCCACCCTGCGCGGCTCTCGCACGGGTGTCTTCATGGGCGTCAACGGCCAGGACTACTCCAGTCTGGTCATGAGCTCCCGCGACGACGTCGCCGGCCACGCCACCGCGGGCCTCGCGGTCAGTGTGGTCTCGGGACGTCTCTCCTACGCGCTCGGCCTGGAGGGTCCCGCCCTGTCGGTCGACACGGCCTGCTCCTCGTCGCTGGTGTCCCTGCACCTCGCCGCGCAGGCGCTACGGGCGGGGGAGTGCAGCATGGCGCTGGTCGGTGGCGTCACCGTGATGACCACGCCCGCCAACTTCGCCGGGTTCTCCCGGATGGGCGGTCTCGCCCAGGACGGCCGCTGCAAGGCGTTCTCCGACTCCGCCGACGGCACGGGCTGGTCCGAGGGCGCGGCGGTGTTCGTGGTGGAGCGTCTCTCCGACGCCCGTCGCGCCGGGCACCGCGTGCTGGCCGTGGTGCGTGGTTCCGCCGTCAACCAGGACGGTGCCTCCAACGGCCTCACGGCCCCGAACGGTCCTTCCCAGCAGCGGGTGATCCGCCAGGCGCTGGCCAACGCGGGCCTGAACACGAGTGATGTCGACGCCGTCGAGGCGCACGGCACCGGCACCCCGCTCGGCGACCCGATCGAGGCGCAGGCCCTGCTCGCCACCTACGGCAGCGACCGCGACCCGCAGCAGCCGCTGCTGCTCGGTTCGGTGAAGTCGAACATCGGTCACACCCAGGCCGCCGCGGGTGCCGCCGGACTCGTCAAGATGGTCATGGCGATGCGCAACGGCGTGCTCCCGCGCACCCTGCACGTCACCGAGCCGTCCACGCACGTCGACTGGTCCCTGGGCGCGGTGCGGCTGCTCACCGAGGAGACGGTGTGGCCGGAGACGGGACGGGCCCGCCGGGCCGGTGTGTCGTCGTTCGGTATCAGCGGCACCAACGCCCACGTCATCCTTGAGGGCGCTCCCGAGGAGCCGGTGCCCGCACCGGCTGCCGGCCGGCCGGTGCCCGGCGCGATCGCCTGGCCCGTCTCGGCGAAGTCCGAGGCCGCGCTCGACGCCCAGGTGGAGCGGCTGCGGGAGTCCGCCGACGCGCTGCCCGCGCTCGACACCGCGTACACCCTGGCCACCGGCCGCTCCCACTTCGAGCACCGGGCCGTCCTGCTCGCGGCCGACGGCACCCTCACCGAGGCCGCCCGGGGCGTCGCCGAACAGCGCCGTACCGCCTTCCTGTTCTCCGGGCAGGGCGCCCAGCGCCTCGGCATGGGCCGTGAACTCCACGCCCGTTTCACGGTGTTCGCCGAAGCCTTCGATGCCGTCGCCGCCCTCCTGGAGACCGGGCACGGTACGTCCGTCCGCGACGTGATGTGGGGCACCGACGAAACGGCCCTGAACGCCACCGCGTTCACCCAGCCCGCGCTGTTCGCGGTCGAGGTCGCCCTGTACCGGCTGGTGGAGTCCTGGGGCGTCACCCCCGACTTCGTGGCCGGTCACTCGGTCGGGGAGATCGCGGCCGCGCATGTGGCGGGGGTGTTCTCGCTGGAGGACGCCTGCCGGCTGGTGGCCGCGCGTGCGGGTCTGATGCAGGCGCTGCCGCGGGGCGGTGCCATGGTCGCGGTGGAGGCGACCGAGGACGAGGTGCTGCCCCTGCTGACCGAGGGTGTCGCCGTCGCCGCGGTCAACGGTCCGACGTCCGTCGTGGTGTCCGGTGAGGAGGCGGCCACCCTCGCGGTCGCCGAGCAGCTGGCTGCGAAGGGCCGCCGTACCAGCCGTCTGCGGGTGAGCCACGCCTTCCACTCGCCGCTGATGGACCCGATGCTGGAGGAGTTCAGGGCCGTCGCGGAGACGCTCTCCTACGACGAGCCGCGCATCCCCGTCGTGTCCAACCTGACCGGCGAGGTCGCCGCCGCGGGCACGCACACCGACGCCGGCTACTGGGTGCGTCATGTCCGCGAGGCCGTGCGGTTCGCCGACGGTGTCCGCGCGCTCGCCGACCGGGGCGTCACCGCCTTCCTGGAGATCGGCCCCGACGGTGTGCTCTCCGCCCTCGCCGCCGCCTGTCTGACCGACTCCGACGCGGTCGTCGTGCCGGCGCTGCGCAAGGACCGCGACGAGACCGTGTCCCTCCTCGGCGGCGTCGCCCGGCTGCACGTCGCCGGTGTCGACGTCGACTGGTCGGCCCCCCTGTCCGGCACCGGCGCCCGCATCGCCGAGCTGCCCACCTACGCCTTCCAGCACGAGCGTTACTGGCCCAAGGCGGCCCTTGCCGCCCTGGACGCCTCCGGCCTCGGTCTGGCCTCGGCCGACCACCCGCTCCTCGGCGCCGCCATGTCGGTGGCGGGTTCCGACGAACTCCTGCTGACGGGCTCCCTGTCGGCCGCCACCCACCCGTGGCTCGCCGACCACGTCGTCGGCGGCATGATCTTCTTCCCCGGTACCGGCTTCCTGGAGCTGGCCGTGCGCGCCGCCGACCAGGCCGGCTGCGACCGGGTCGAGGAACTGATGATCGCCGCGCCGCTCGTGCTGCCTCCCACGGGCGCCGTACAGGTGCAGATCTCCGTCGGCGCGGCGGACGAGGACGGGTCGCGCGAGCTGCGGTTCTTCACCCGGCCCGGCGAGGACTTCGACGCCGAGTGGACCCAGCACGCCACGGGCCGCATCGGCTCGGGCGAACACCTCATCGGCTTCGACACCACCGTATGGCCGCCGCAGGACGCGGAGGCCGTCGACATCGACGGCATGTTCGAGCGCTATGCGTCCGACGGCTTGGAGTACGGCCCGGTCTTCCGTGGACTGCGTGCCGTGTGGCGCCAGGACGACACGGTCTACGCCGAGGTCGCGCTGCCCGACTCGGTCGAGGACGCCGACGCGTTCGGCCTGCACCCGGCGCTCTTCGACGCCGCCCTGCACTCCACGGTCTTCCTGTCCGCCGAGGGCGACGACCGCAGCCTGCTGCCGTTCGCCTGGGAGGGCGTGTCCCTGCACGCGGACGGGGCGAGCACCCTGCGGGTGCGGATCACCTCCTGTGGTGACGACGCGGTGCGGATCGCCGCGGTCGACCCGGCCGGTCAGCCGGTCGTCTCCGTGGAGTCGCTGACCCTGCGTGCCGCGGGCCCGGAGCCCGAGTCGCGCCGTGACGACGCCAACTCGCTGCTCCGCGTCGACTGGACCCCCCGTACGTTCGCCGCCCCGGCCGCTCCCGCCACCTGGGCCGTGCTGGGTGATGACCCGTTCGGTCTGGCCGCCGCGCTCGCCGCGGACTCCGAGGCGGTCGCGGGCGTCCACACCCCGGCCACCACGCTTGAGGAACTGGCCGCCCGGAGCGGGGCCGTTCCGGACATGGTCGCCGTCACGGTCCGCGGCGATGTCGAACAACGGCCCGAAGCCGCACACGAGTTGGCTCGCGAGGTGCTTGCTCTGGTGCAGGAGTGGCTGGCCGGACCCGCTTTCGCCTCCTCCCGGCTCGTCGTGGTCACCCGGAACGCCGTCGCCGACGGCGAGCGCGCGCCGCTCGATCTCGTGGCGGCGCCGGTCTGGGGTCTGGTGCGCTCCGCCCAGTCCGAGAACCCGGGCCGGCTGCTGCTGGCCGATGTCGACGACACGGCCGAGTCCCTGGCCCGACTGCCGCTCCTTGCGGGACTGTTCGACGCGGAGGAGCCGCAGGCTCAGGTCCGCGAGGGCACCGTCCGCGTCGGCCGGCTCGCCCGCCTCGAGTCCGGTTCCTCTCTCGTTCCGCCGGCCGGGACGCCGTGGCGGCTGGGCAGCCGTGTCAAGGGCAGCCTCGACGGTCTCGCCCTGCTGCCGCATCCGGAGGCTCTGGAGCCGCTGGCCGGCCGGCAGGTGCGCATCGGGATCCGCGCCGCGGGCCTCAACTTCCGCGACGTGCTCAACGCTCTCGGTATGTACCCCGGTGAGGCGGGCCTGTTCGGCTCCGAGGCCGCAGGCGTCGTCACCGAGGTCGGCCCGGACGTGACGGGTCTCGCTCCCGGTGACCGGGTCATGGGCATGGTGTTCGGCGGGTTCGGTCCGTCGGGTGCCGCCGACGAGCGTCTGCTGACCCGGATCCCCGACGGCTGGTCCTGGGAGACCGCGTCGTCCGTGCCGCTGGTGTTCCTCACCGCTTACTACGCGCTGAAGGATCTCGCCGGGCTGAGGGCGGGGGAGAAGGTCCTGATCCATGCCGGTGCCGGTGGTGTCGGTATGGCGGCGATCCAGATCGCCCGTCACTTCGGCGCGGAGGTCTTCGCGACGGCCAGTGAGGGCAAGTGGGACGTGCTGCGCTCCCTCGGGGTCGCCGACGACCACATCGCGTCCTCGCGCACCCTCGACTTCGAGGCGGCCTTCGCAAAGGTCGCGGGGGAGGGAGGCCTCGATGTCGTCCTGAACGCTCTGGCCGGTGAGTTCGTCGACGCGTCGATGCGGCTGCTCGGCACGGGCGGCCGGTTCCTGGAGATGGGCAAGACCGACATCCGGGACGCCGGCTCCGCCTCGGACGGCATCACCTACCGGTTCTTCGACCTGGGCATGGTCGACTCCGACCACATCCAGCGGATGCTGCTCGACCTCGTCGGCCTCTTCGAGCGGGACGTGCTGTCCCCGCTTCCGGTCCGTGCCTGGGACGTCCGCCGCTCCCGTGAGGCCTTCCGCTTCATGAGCATGGCCAAGCACATCGGCAAGATCGTGCTGACCATGCCCCGAGCCCTGGACCCCGAGGGCACCGTCCTGGTCACCGGTGGCACCGGCGGTCTCGCCTCCGAGCTGGCCCGCCACCTGGTCGCCGAGCACGGCGTCAGGCACCTGCTGCTCACCAGCCGACGCGGGCCCGACGCCCCCGGTGCCGCCGACCTCGTCCAGACGCTGGCCGAACTCGGCGCCGAGGCCACGGTCGCCGCCTGCGACGCCGCCGACCGTGACGCCCTCGCCGCGCTGCTCGCCTCCGTCCCGGCCGAGCACCCGCTCACCGCGGTCGTGCACACGGCGGGTGTCCTCGACGACGGCATCGTCGCCTCCCTCACCCCGGACCGCCTCGACACCGTGCTGCGGCCGAAGGTCGACGCCGCCTGGCACCTGCACCACCTCACCCGCGACCTCGACCTGGCCGCCTTCGTCCTGTACTCCTCGACCTCCGGCGTCTTCGGCAGCCCCGGCCAGGCCAACTACGCCGCGGGCAACACCTTCCTGGACGCCCTCGCCGCCCACCGCCAGGCCCTCGGCCTGCCCGCAACCTCGCTCGCCTGGAACGCCTGGGAGCAGGGCAGCGGCATGACGAGCGGACTGAGCGACGAGGACATGCGCCGCATCAACGACAACAGCGGCATGCCGCTGCTGTCCGTCGAGCGGGGCCTGGCCCTCTACGACGCCGCCACCCTCGCCGACGAACCGCTCGTCGTGCCACTGGGCCTCGGCGGCAACGGCTCGCTGCCCCCCGGCATGAGCGTCCCCGCGATCCTGCGCGGACTGGTCCGCATCGGCGGACGCCGGGCACGGGCCGGCACCGCCGCGGTCGCCCGCGCCGGACTCGCCGAGCGTCTCGCGGTCCTGCCCGAGGACCAGCGCCGGCCGTTCCTGGTCGACCTGGTGCGTACCGAGGCCGCCGCGGTCCTCGGACACGGTTCCGCCGACGCCGTCGACGCCCGCCGGGAGTTCCGCGGTCTCGGCTTCGACTCGCTCACCGCGATCGAACTGCGCAACCGGCTCGGCAAGGCCTCCGGCCTCACCCTGACCGCCACCCTGGTCTTCGACTACCCGACGCCCCAGCAGCTCGCCGACCATCTCCTCGACGAACTGCTCGGCGCCGACGCCGCGGAGGCCTTCACCACCCCGCGGAGCGCCGCCGCCACGTCCGACGACGACCCCGTGGTCATCGTCGGGATGGGCTGCCGCTTCCCGGGCGGTGTCGGATCTCCCGAGGAACTGTGGGACCTCGTGGCGTCCGGTACCGACGCCATCACCGGTTTCCCCGCCGACCGTGAGTGGGAGTCCTCGGCGATCGGCGGCGAGCTGGGCGACCTGTCCGGACAGGGCGGATTCCTGAGCGACATCGCCGAGTTCGACGCCGACTTCTTCGGCATCGCGCCGCGCGAGGCCCTCGCCATGGACCCGCAGCAGCGCATCCTGCTCGAAGTCACCTGGGAGGCCGTGGAGCGCGCCGGGCTGGACCCGGCCGCGCTGCGCGGAAGCCGCACCGGTGTCTTCATGGGTGTCAGCGGCCAGGACTACTCCGGTCTGGTCATGCGGTCCCGCGACGACATCGCGAGCCACGCCACCACCGGCCTCGCCGTCAGCGTGGTCTCCGGCCGCCTCGCCTACACGCTCGGCCTGGAGGGCCCCGCCCTCTCGGTCGACACCGCCTGCTCCTCGTCGCTGGTCTCCCTGCACCTCGCCACCCAGGCACTGCGGTCGGGGGAGTGCAGCATGGCGCTGGCCGGCGGTGTCACCGTGATGACCACCCCCGCCAACTTCGCCGGCTTCTCCAAGATGGGCGGTCTCGCCCAGGACGGCCGGTGCAAGGCGTTCTCCGACTCCGCCGACGGCACGGGCTGGTCCGAGGGCGCGGCGGTGCTCGTCCTCGAGCGCCTCTCCGACGCCCGCCGCGCCGGACACCGGGTGCTCGCCGTCGTGCGCGGCACCGCTGTCAACCAGGACGGCGCCTCCAACGGCCTGACCGCCCCCAACGGGCCCTCCCAGCAGCGGGTGATCCGCCAGGCGCTGGCCAACGCGGGCCTGCGGCCCGGCGACGTCGACGCCGTCGAGGCGCACGGCACCGGCACCCCGCTCGGCGACCCGATCGAGGCGCAGGCCCTGCTCGCCACCTACGGCAGCGACCGCGACCCGCAGCAGCCGCTGCTGCTCGGCTCGGTGAAGTCCAACATCGGCCACACCCAGTCCGCGGCCGGTGCCGCCGGACTCGTCAAGATGGTCATGGCGATGCGCAACGGCCTGCTCCCGCGCACCCTGCACGTCACCGAGCCGTCCACGCACGTCGACTGGTCCCTGGGCGCCGTCCGGCTGCTCACCGAGGAAGCCGCCTGGCCGGAGACGGGACGGGCCCGCCGGGCCGGTGTGTCGTCGTTCGGCATCAGCGGCACCAACGCCCACGTCATCCTGGAAGGCGCCCCCGAGCCCGCCGCGGCCGAGCGTCCCGCCGAGGACGCCGTGACCCCCGCCGTCACCCCGTGGGTCGTCTCGGCCCGTTCCGGGCAGGCGCTCGACGCCCAGCTGGAACGGCTGCGCGCCCATGCCGCCGCACACCCCGAGGTGTCGGGCGCCGACATCGGCCTGTCCCTCGTGACGAGCCGGTCCTCCTTCGAGCACCGGGCCGTCCTGCTGGCGGGCCCCGACGGCGTCACCGAGGCCGCGCGCGCCGAGGCCGGCGCCCGTACACCGGCGTTCCTGTTCTCCGGACAGGGCGCCCAGCGCCTCGGCATGGGACGCGAACTCCACGCCCGCTTCCCGGTGTTCGCCGAGGCCCTGGACACCGTGCTGGACCTGCTCCACGCCGAACTCGGCTTCTGTCTGCGGGAGGTCATGTGGGGCGACGACCCGGAACAGCTCAACCGCACCCGCTGCACCCAGCCCGCGCTGTTCGCGGTCGAGGTCGCCCTGTACCGGCTGGTGGAGTCCTGGGGCGTCACGCCGGACTTCGTGGCCGGTCACTCGGTCGGGGAGATCGCGGCCGCGCACGTCGCCGGGGTGTTCTCACTGGAGGACGCCTGCCGGCTGGTCGCCGCACGCGCCCGCCTCATGGACGCGCTGCCCGAGGGCGGCGCCATGGCCGCCGTCGAGGCCACCGAGGACGAGGTGCTGCCGCTGCTCGGTGACGGCGTCGCCGTCGCCGCCGTCAACGGCCCCGCCTCCGTCGTCGTCTCCGGCCCCGAGGACGGCGTCGGGCAGGTCGTCGCCCGCCTGGAGTCGGCCGGCCGCCGTGTCTCCCGGCTGCGGGTGAGCCACGCCTTCCACTCGGCCTTGATGGAGCCGATGCTGGAGGAGTTCCGCACCGTCGCCGAGAGCATCGCCTACGCCGAGCCGCGCATCCCCGTCGTGTCCAACCTGACCGGCGAGGTCGCCTCCGCGGGCACGCACACCGACGCCGGCTACTGGGTGCGTCATGTCCGCGAGGCCGTGCGGTTCGCCGACGGTGTGCGCGCGCTCGCCGACCGGGGTGTCACCGCCTTCCTGGAGATCGGCCCCGACGGCGTACTGTCCGCGCTCGCCGCCGCCTGTCTGCCCGACTCCGACGCGGTCGTCGTGCCGGCGCTGCGCAAGGACCGCGACGAGACCGTGTCCGTCCTCACCGCCCTGGCCCGGCTGCACACCGCCGGCCTCGACGCCGACTGGACCGCCGTCCTCGCCGGTACCGGTGCCCGCACCGTCGAACTGCCCACCTACGCCTTCCAGGGCACCCGCTTCTGGCCCGACACCACCGCCGCCCCCGGCGACGCGGGCGGACTGGGCCTGGACGCCGGAGGGCACCCGCTGCTCACCGCCGCCACGGCGGTCGCGGGCTCGGACGAGACGCTGCTCAGCGGACGCCTGTCCGCCGCCGCACAGCCCTGGCTCACCGGCCGCGTGAGCGACGGCACCACCACCCTGCCCACCGCGGTCCTCGCCGAACTCGCGCTGCACGCCGCCGACGCCTGCGACCGCACCACCGTCGAGAACCTCACCGTCAGTGCGCCCCTGGTGCTCACCGACAAGCGCCCCCAGCGCCTCCAGGTACTGGTGGCCGCCCCCGACGGGACCGGCCGGCGCGCCCTCACCGTGCACACCCGCGCGGACGGCGACGGCGCCCCGTGGATCGAGCGGGCCACCGCGGCGCTCACCGACGCGCCCGCCGCCCCCGCCGCGCCCGACACCGTATGGCCGCCCGCCGACGCCACCCCGGTCGACGAGCTGCCCGAACCCACCGGCGCGGCCGTGCTGCGCGCCGCCTGGCGGCACGGCGAGGACCTCTTCGCCGAGGTCGAGATCACCGAACAGGGCCCGGCCGAGCAGGCGTTCGCCCTGCACCCGGCGCTGCTGGACACGGCGGTCCGCGCCGCCGTCGTTCTCAACGGAGACGGAGACGGAGACGGAGACGGAGACGGAGGCGGAGGCGGAGACGGCGACGACACCCTCGACGCCGTCGCCTGGGACGGGCTCGTCCTGCACGCCGCGCACCCCGCCCTCCTGCGGGTACGGCTCACCGCCACCGGCGACGACACCTGGGCGCTGGAGGCGACCGACCCGCAGGGCGGCCCCGTCCTCTCGGTGGCCTCGCTCACCCTGGGCGCCGCCGCCGCACACGGCACGGACGCCCCCGCCGCGGACGACGCCGCACTGCTCAGCCTCGACTGGGTCGCGCCCGCCCCGGCCCCGCGCCCCGGCGGCAACGGCCCGTGGACGGTGCTCGGCGACGGGCTGCCCGGCCTGGACACCGCGCTCGCCGCGGTGGACAACGTCCTGCCCGCCCGCGCGCACTCGCTCACCGAACTGCTGGACAGCGGGGCACCCCTGCCGTCGCTGATGCTCCTGCCGGTCGAGGGCGACCCCGCCGCCGGGGACGACCTGCCCGCCGCCATCCGCGCCGCCACCGCGACGGTGCTCGACCTGCTGCGCGAGTGGACCTCCGAACCCCGCACCGCGGACTCCCGCCTCGTGATCGTCACCCGCGGGGCCGTCGCGGCCGGCCGGGAGGACGTGACCGACCTGGCGGCGGCAGCCGTCTGGGGCCTGGTCCGCTCCGCCCAGTCCGAGAACCCGGGCAGCTTCCTGCTCCTGGACCTCGACCCGGCCGCCGGCGCCGACGCGACCGGCGCCGCCGTCCTGGCCTCGCTGCCCGCCCTGTTCGACGCGGGCGAGACCCAGGCCGCCGTCCGCGGCGGCGCGCTCACCGTCGCCCGCCTCACCCGCACCGAGTCCGCCGTCACCCCGGCCGCCGACCAGGTCCGTGCCTGGGACCGCGACGGCACCGTACTGATCACCGGCGGCACCGGCGGCCTCGGAGCCGTACTCGCCCGCCACCTGGTGACCGGCCACGGCATCAAGCACCTGCTGCTGGCCGGCCGCCGCGGACCCGACGCACCCGGCACGACCGCCCTGTGCGAGGAACTCTCCGCGCTCGGCGCCGAGGTCACCGTACGGGCCTGCGACGTCTCCGACCGGGCCGCCGTCGACGCGCTCCTCGCCTCACTGCCGCCCGAGCACCCGCTGACCGCGGTCGTGCACACGGCCGGTGTCCTCGACGACGCCACGATCGGATCGCTCACCGCCGACCGGCTCAACACCGTGCTGCGCCCCAAGGCGGACGCCGCCTGGCACCTGCACCGGGCGACCTCGGCCCTGCCGCTCGCCGGATTCGTCCTGTACTCCTCCGTGGCCGGCGTCACCGGCGGCCCCGGACAGGGCAACTACGCCGCCGCCAACACGTTCCTCGACGCGCTCGCCGCGCACCGGGCGGCCCAGGGCCTGCCCGCCCTCTCGCTCGCCTGGGGACCCTGGGGCCAGGGCGCCGGCATGACCGGCACACTCACCGACGCCGACATCGAGCGCATGGAGCGCTCCGGGATGCCACCGCTCACCGAACGCCAGGGCCTCGCCCTGTTCGACGCGGCGAACGGCCAGGACGAGGCACTCGCCGTGGCGATCCGGGTCGCCCGGTCCGCCGCGGCCGCCGACACCGGCGACGTCCCCGCGGTGCTGCGCTCCCTGGTCCGCACCCGGCGCCGCGCGGCGGCCACGGCCGGCGCCGACGGGCTCGCCCGCCGCCTGGCCGGCCTCGGCGCCGAGCAGGGGCACGAGACCCTCGTCGCCCTGGTCCGCCAGGAGACGGCCGGGGTGCTCGGCCACTCCGGTGCCGACGCGGTCCCCGCCGACCGGGACTTCAGCCGGCTGGGCTTCGACTCGCTGATGGCGGTCGAACTGCGCACCCGGCTCTCCGCGGCCACCGGTGTGCGGCTGCCGTCCACGCTCGTCTTCGACCACCCGACGCCCACCGCCGTCGCCCTGCACCTGGCCGGCTCCCTGGTGGGCGGGGAGCGGAGCGGCACGGCCGCGTTCCCGCTGGCGGCGCTCGACCGGCTGGAGGCGGAACTGTCCGCCGACGGCATGGACGAGGCCACCCGCCGCGGGGTCGCGGGCCGGTTGCGGCGGCTGCTGGCCGCCTGGGACGGCTCGGGCCCCGGCTCGGACGGGGACGGACCGGCCGTCGGTGAGCGGATCGAGGCGGCGAGCGCCGAGGAGATCTTCGCCTTCATCGACAACGAACTCGGCCGGTCGTCGAACTCCTGACCCGGGCCCACTGCAACTACGCGAGAAACATCTGAGGAAGGTTCACGGACGATGCCGGACGAAAGCAAGCTCGTCGATTACCTGAAGTGGGTCACGGCGGATCTCCACCAGACCCGCAGGCGCCTCCAGGAAGCCGAGTCGGGCCGCCACGAGCCCGTGGCGATCGTCGGCATGGCGTGCCGCTTCCCGGGAGGCGTGCGATCCCCGGAGGACCTCTGGGAGCTGCTGGCCGACGGCGGCGACGCCATCGGCGGGTTCCCGGCCGACCGCGGCTGGGACCTGGAGACGCTCGCCGGTGACGGAGAGGGCCGCAGCAGCACGCAGAAGGGAGGATTCCTCCACGACGTCGCCGACTTCGACCCCGGCTTCTTCGACATCTCGCCCCGCGAGGCGCTGGCCATGGACCCGCAGCAGCGGCTGCTCCTCGAAACCGCCTGGGAGGCCGTGGAGCGCGCCGGGATCGCCCCCGGCAGCCTGCGCGGCAGCCGCACCGGCGTCTTCGTCGGCACCAACTCGCAGGACTACGCCCACCTCGTCCTCGCCTCCGACGACGACATGGGCGGCTACGCGGGCAACGGCCTCGCCGCCAGCGTGATGTCCGGCCGGCTGTCCTTCGCGCTCGGCTTCGAAGGACCCGCCGTCACCCTCGACACCGCGTGCTCCTCGGCCCTGGTCGCCCTGCACCTGGCCGCCCAGTCCGTACGCTCCGGCGAGGCCGACCTCGCGCTGGCCGGCGGTGTCACCGTCATGACCACCTCGGCCGGCTTCGTCGGCTTCAGCCTCCAGGGCGGCCTCGCCGCGGACGGCCGCTGCAAGGCGTTCGCCGACTCCGCCGACGGCACCGGCTGGTCCGAGGGCGTCGGCATGATCCTCGTCGAGCGGCTCTCCGAGGCCCGGCGCAAGGGCCACCCGGTGCTCGCCGTGCTGCGCGGCTCCGCCGTGAACCAGGACGGCGCCTCCAACGGCCTCAGCGCCCCCAACGGGCCCGCCCAGCAGCGCGTCATCCGCGACGCGCTGGCCTCCGCGGGGCTCTCGCCCGCCGACGTCGACGCCGTCGAGGCGCACGGCACCGGCACCACCCTCGGCGACCCCATCGAGGCACAGGCCCTGCTCGCCACCTACGGCCAGGACCGTGACGCGAGCCGCCCGCTGCGCCTGGGCACGGTGAAGTCCAACATCGGCCACACGCAGGCCGCCGCCGGTGCCGCGGGCGTCATCAAGATGGTCCTGGCCCTGCGCCACGGGCTGCTGCCCCGCACCCTGCACGTCGACGCGCCCTCCACGCACGTCGACTGGGACGCCGGCCACGTCAGCCTGCTCACCGAGGCCGCTCCCTGGCCCGCGGGCGAGCGGGTGCGCCGGGCCGGTGTGTCGTCCTTCGGCATCAGCGGCACCAACGCCCACGTCATCCTCGAAGAGGCTCCCGCGCCCGAGGAGGACACGGACGCCGGGCAGCGGCCCGAGCCCGTGGTCCCGCACGCCGTGCCGTGGCCCGTGTCGGCCCGTACCGCCGCCGCCCTCGACGCCCAGCTGGCGCGGGTACGGCCGCTCGCCGCGTCCGGCGCCGACCCCGTCGCCGTCGGCCACGCGCTGGCCGCCACCCGCACCCCCTTCGAACACCGGGCCCTGCTCGTCGCCGCGGACGGCGGCCTGACCGAGGCCGCCCGCGGCACCGTCCCCTCCGGCGACAGCCCCGGCCTCGCCGTGCTGTTCTCCGGCCAGGGCGCCCAGCGTCTCGGCATGGGCCGTGAACTCCACGCCCGCTTCCCGGTGTTCGCCGCCGCCCTGGACGAGACCCTGGCCCTCCTCGGCGAGCGCCTCGGCCACTCGCTGCGCGACGTCATGTGGGGCGACGACCCCGCGGCCCTCGACGACACCGGCCACACCCAGCCCGCCCTGTTCGCCGTCGAGGTCGCCCTCCACCGCCTGTTCGCCTCCTGGGGGGTGCGCCCCGACCACCTCGCCGGGCACTCCGTCGGTGAGATCGCCGCCGTGCACGTGGCCGGCGCGCTGTCCCTTCAGGACGCCTGCACGCTGGTCGCCGCCCGCGCCGGCCTCATGCGGGAGCTGCCGGCCGGCGGAGCCATGGTCGCGCTGCACGCCACGGAGGCCGAGGTGCGGCCGCTCCTTGACGAGCGGGTCTCGCTCGCCGCGGTCAACGGCCCCGAGTCCGTGGTGGTCTCCGGCGCCGAGGACGCCGTCCTCGCCATCGCCGGGCACTTCCGTGAGCAGGGCCGGCGCACCACGCGGCTCTCCGTGAGCCACGCCTTCCACTCGCCGCTCGTCGACCCGATGCTCGACGCGTTCCGGGACGTCGTCGCCGGGCTCACCTTCGGTGAGCCGTCGGTCCCCGTCGTCTCCACCCTCACCGGCGGCGTCGTCACCGCCGAGGAACTGGCCACGCCGCACTACTGGGTGTGCCACGCCCGGCAGGCCGTCCGTTTCGCCGACGCCGTACGCACCCTCGTCGACGAGGGCGCGCGGACCTTCCTCGAACTCGGCCCCGGCGGCGTGCTGTCCGCGCTCGTCGGCGAGAACACGCAGGCCGCCGACCTCACCGACGTCACCGCCGTGCCCGCCCTGCGCAAGGACCAGCCGGAGGAGGCCGCCGTGCTCGGCGCGCTCGGCACCCTGTGGACCCGGGGCACCGGGGCCGACTGGGACGCCGTGTCCGACGGCACCCTTCCCGCGCGTCCGGCCCCCGTGGACCTGCCGACGTACGCCTTCCAGCGAGACCGGTACTGGCCGAACGTGCGCGCCCGCTCCGGCGACCCCGCCGGCCTCGGCCTCGGTGCCGCCGCGCATCCGCTGCTCGGTGCCACCGTCGCCCTCGCCGACGCCGACGAGTCCGTCCTCACCGGACGCCTCTCGCCGCTGACCCACCCCTGGCTCGCCGAGCACCGCGTCGACGGCCGGATCACCGTCCCCGGCACCGCCTTCGCCGAGATCGCGGTCCGCGCGGGCGACGAGAACGGCACCCCGCGCCTGGACCGGCTCGACCTGCTCGCCCCGCTGACCCTCGGCGACCGCGACGCGGTCCTGCTCCAGGTGCGCGTCGGCCCCGCGGACGCCTCCGGCCACCGGACGCTCTCCGTGCACGCCCGCCCGGCGACCGCGGACGACGCCCCCTGGACCACGTACGCCCGTGGTGTCCTCGCCCCCGACGAGGGCGCCGAGTACGCCGAGTACGCCGAGGACACGGCCACGGACCTCGTGGAGTGGCCGCCCGCCGACGCCCGCCACGTCCCGCTCGAGGAGCTGGAGTCCGACGGGCGCACCCGCGGTCCGCTGTTCAGCGGCCTGGCCGGGGTGTGGCGGACCGAGGGCGAGGTGTTCGCCGAGGTGGAGCTGCCCGCGGGGCCCGACAGCGGCTTCGGACTGCACCCCGCGCTGCTGTCCACCGCCCTGCGCGCGGCCGCCGCCCTCGACGGCGCGGCAGTTCCCGAGCCGACCGGCTTCGACGGGCTCACGCTGCACGCCACCGGCGCCACCGCGCTGCGCGTACGGCTGAGCACCACCGGACCCGACACGGTCGCCCTCACCGCCGCCGACACCGCGGGCAGCCTCGTCCTGACCGCCGACACCGTGCGCCTGGGCACCCCGGACTCCACCGCCGGGACCCCGGCCGCCACCGGCCAGGGCGACCTGTTCGCCGTCAAGTGGGCGCCCGTCAAGGCCACCGCCCGCGCCACCGGCACCCGCTGGGCCGTCGTCGGCTCCGACGAACTCGACCTCGGCTACGCCATGCACCGCGCCGACGAGACCGTCACCGCCTACGCGGAGTCCCTGGGCGACGCCATCGGCGACAGCGGAGTCGCGCCCGACGTGTTCCTGATCCCGCTGGCGGGGGGCCTGCCGGGGGACGAGGACTCCGGAGCGGACGGCGTGCACGCCCTCACCGCCCGCGTCCTCGGCCACCTCCAGGAGTGGCTGTCCGAGCCGCGACTCGCGGGCACCCGCCTCGTCTTCGTCACCCGCCGCGCCGTCGCCCTCGACGACGAGGACGTACTCGACCCGGCCGGCGCGGCCGTCTGGGGCCTGGTCCGCTCCGCGCAGACCGAGAACCCCGGGAGCCTGCTGCTCGTCGACCTCGACGACACGTTCCTCTCCGCCGGCGTGCTGCCCGACATCCTGACGCTCGACGAGCAGCAGCTCGCGGTCCGCAACTACGAGGTGCGCGCCGCCCGGCTCGCCCGGCTGCCGCGCACGGCCGACGACGCCCCCGCCGCCGACTGGGACCCGGACGGCACCGTCCTGATCACCGGCGGCACCGGCGGTCTCGGAGCCGCGCTCGCCCGTCACCTGGTCACCGCCCGGGGCGCCCGGCACCTGCTGCTGGCCGGCCGCCGCGGCCCGCAGGCGCCCGGCGCGGCCGAACTGGTCGCCGAACTGACCGGCCTGGGAGCCCAGGTGACCGTCTCCGCCTGCGACGTCGGCGACCGCGACGCCGTCGACGCGCTCGTCGCGTCGGTGCCGGCCGAGCACCCGCTGACCGCCGTCGTGCACACCGCGGGTGTCCTGGACGACGCCCTGATCGGCTCGCTCACCCCGGAACGACTGGCCGGTGTGCTGCGTCCCAAGGCCGACGCGGCCCACCATCTGCACGAGGCGACCCTCGGCCAGGACCTCGCCGCGTTCGTGCTGTACTCGTCGATCTCCGGCGTCATCGGCGGCCCCGGCCAGGGCAACTACGCCGCGGCCAACGCCTCCCTCGACGCGCTCGCCCACCGGCGCAGGGCGGCCGGTCTGCCCGGCGTGTCCCTCGCCTGGGGACCCTGGGGCCGCGGCAGCGGCATGACCAGCCAGGTCAGCGACACCGACCTGGGGCGGATGGACCGCGGCGGCACCCCGCCGCTGAGCGTCGAGGACGGCCTCGCCCTGTTCGACGCCGCCCTCGCCCGCCCCGAACCGGTGGTCGTGCCCACCCGGGTCAACGTCGCCGGACTCCAGGTCCAGCAGACGCTGCCCGCCCTCTGGCGCGACCTGGTGCCGCGCACCCGGCGCGCCGCCGCCGCGGACCGCTCGCCCAGGACCGTGCTCGACGGGCTGCGCACGCTCGACACCGCCGGCCGGGAGAAGCTGCTCACCGAGCTGGTCGTCGGCTTCACCGCGGGCCTGCTCGGCCACGCCGACCCCTCCGCCGTCGACCCCGAGCGCGGCTTCCTGGAGCTGGGCTTCGACTCGCTGGTCTCGGTCAGCCTGCGCAACCAACTCGGCGAACTCCTCGGGCTGCGCCTGCCGACGTCGGTGGTCTTCGACAGCAAGACGCCGGTGAAGCTGGCCCGTCACCTCAACGAGGAGCTGGGTGACCTGTCCGCTTCCGGCCCGGCGTCCGCCGCCGCCGTCGCCGGCACCACGGTGCACCCCGACGACACGCTGGTCGGCCTGTTCCACAACGCGGTGCGCGACGGCAAGCTCGTCGAGGCGATGCGGATGCTGAAGGCGGTCGCCAACACCCGGCCCACCTTCGAGACGCCCGCGGACCTGGAGGAGCTGTCCGAGGGCGTCACCCTGGCCACCGGTCCCGGCTCCCCGCGCCTGATCTTCGTCAGCGCGCCCGGCGCCACCGGCGGTGTCCACCAGTACGCGCGCATCGCCGCCCACTTCCGCGGCAGGCGCCATGTGTCGGCGATACCGCTGATGGGCTTCGCCCCCGGCGAGCTGCTGCCCGCCGACAGTGACGCGGCGGCCCGGATCGTCGCCGAGAGCGTCCTGATGGCGAGCGACGGCGAACCGTTCGTGATGGTCGGCCACTCCACCGGTGGCTCCCTGGCCTATCTCGCGGCCGGAGTCCTGGAGGACACCTGGGGCGTGAAGCCGGAGGCCGTCATCCTGCTCGACACGGCGTCCATCCGGTACGACCCCTCGGAAGGCAACAACCTCGACCAGACGACCCGCTTCTACCTGGCCGACATCGACTCGCCGTCCGTGACGCTCAACAGCGCCCGGATGTCCGCGATGGCGCACTGGTTCATGCTGATGACGGACATCGACGCGCCCGCCACGACCGCCCCCACCCTGCTCCTGCGCGCCACGCAGGCCAGCAACGGCTTCATGCTCGACACCTCCGCGGTGCCGGCCGACGCCGTACGCGACATCGAGGCCGACCATCTGTCCCTGGCCATGGAGCACTCGGCACTGACCGCCGAGGCCATCGAGAGCTGGCTCGCCGGACTTCCGGACGGCGACGCCTGATCCGGGCCCGGCCGGCGCACGGCAACCCGGCCGGGTCCTTGTCCCCCCACCGCATCCGGGGCGCCGCCCTCCCACACGGCGCCGCCCCGGGTGCGACCGCGGACCCCGCAGTCGGGGACCCGCGCACACCCCCCACATAAGGAGTAGCAGTCCCATGGGCAACCCCACACCGCCGCCCTGCTTGGAGGACGACGCCGCGCCCTCGGTGCTCCACCTGAGCCCGCTTCTGCGCGAGCTCCAGTCACGCGCTCCCGTCACGAGGATCACCACCCCGGCCGGCGACGAGGGCTGGCTGGTGACCCGGCACGCGGAGCTGAAGCAGTTGCTGCACGACGAGCGTCTGGCCCGCGCGCACGCCGACCCGGCCAACGCGCCCCGCTACGTCAAGAGCCCGCTGATGGACCTGCTCATCATGGGCGACGTCGAGGCGGCCCGCGCCGCGCACACCGAGCTGCGCACCCTGCTCACCCCGCAGTTCTCCGCCCGCCGGGTGCTGAACATGACGCCCATGGTGGAGGCCGTCGCACAGCAGTTGCTGACCGGTTTCGCCGCCCGGGAGCGCCCCGCCGACCTGCGCGCAGACTTCTCGCTGCCGTACTCGCTGACCGTGCTGTGCGCCCTGATCGGCATCCCGGTGCGGGAGCAGGGCCGACTGCTGGCGGTGCTGGCCGAGATGGCCACCCTGAACGACGCGGAGAGCGTCGCCAGGAGCCAGGCGGAGCTGTTCGGGCTGCTGGTCGAGCTGGCCGGCCGCAAGCGGGCCGAGCCCGCGGACGACGTGATCTCCCGGCTGTGCCAGGCGGTCCCGGAGGACGAGCGCATCGGCCCCATCGCCGCGAGCCTGCTCTTCGCCGGCCTCGACAGCGTCGCCACCCATGTCGACCTGGGCGTCGTGCTGTTCACGCAGTACCCGGACCAGTTACGGGAGGCACTCGCCGACGAGAAGCTGATGAGGAGCGCCGTCGAGGAGATCCTGCGGGCCGCGAAGGCCGGCGGCTCGGGTGCGGCGCTGCCGCGCTACGCCACCGACGACATCACCATCGGCGACGTCACCATGCGCACCGGCGACCTGGTGCTGCTCGACTTCACGCTCGTCAACTTCGACGAGGCGGTCTTCGACGAGCCGGAGGTCTTCGACATCCGCCGCGCGCCCAACGAGCACCTGACGTTCGGGCACGGCATCTGGCACTGCATCGGGGCCCCGCTGGCCCGCACGATGCTGAAGACCGCCTACACGCAACTGTTCACCCGGCTGCCCGGTCTCAGGCTGGCGCGCCCGGTGGAGGAGCTCCAGGTGACGTCGGGCCAGCTCAACGGCGGCCTCACCGAACTCCCCGTCACCTGGTGACACCCGGCCCAGAGACCGGCGGCGGCCCCCACTGCCTGACGAGTGGGGGCCGCCGCCTTTTCCGTACTCGGGCCGTACTGGGCCGTACTCGGGCCGTACTCGGGCCGTACTCGGGCCGTACGAGAGGACCTAGTCCTCCACCACCGTGATCGCCATCGAGGGGCAGACCACCGCGGCCTCGCGGACCGCGTCCAGCGTCTCCGGGTCCGACGGCTGTACGAGGACGGTCACCAAACCGTCGTCGTCCTGGTCGAACACGTCCGACACGGCCAGCACGCACTGTCCGGCACCGACGCAGCGATCGGTGTCCACGTTGACGCGCACCATCATTCCTCCAGGGTCGTTCCAGCGGGCCGGCCGCCGCAGCGGACCGGCCCGTCGCTCAGCTCCAGGTGACGGGCAGCTCGTGCAGACCGAACAGCACGCCGTCGTACTTCAGGGACAACTCCTCGACGGGCACGCCCAGTTCGAGGGTCGGAATGCGCTCGAACAGGGTCCGGTAGGCGATCTCCATCTCCATCCGCACCAGGTTCTGCCCGAGACACTGGTGGACGCCGTACCCGAAGGCCACATGCGAGCGCGCGGAGCGCTCCGGGTCGAACTCGTCGGGCCTGTCGAAGACCGAACCGTCGTGGTTGGCCGCGGCGAGCAGCGGCACGATGCCCTCACCGGCCCGGATCAGCTGGCCGCCGATCTCCACGTCCTCCACCGCCACCCGGAAGGACACCAGGTCGGCGACCGAGTAGTAGCGCAGCATCTCCTCCACGATGCGGTCGTCGCCGATCCACTTCGGGTTGGTCAGCAGCTGGACGACGCCGAGGCCGATGTTGTTCGCCGTGGTCTCGTGCCCCGCGATGAGCAGGAGCATCGACACCCCGGACAGCTCCTGCCGGGACATGGTGCCGGCCTGGATCAGCCGGCTGATCAGGTCCTCGCCGGGGCGGCGGGTCTTGATCTGGATGAGCCGGGTCAGATAGCGCAGCAGTGCCTTGGAGGCATCGTCGCGTTCCTCGTCGGTGGAGGAGAGGGTCACCAGGACCCTCGTCTTCGCCTCGAAGAAGTCCCGGTCCGCCTTGGGTACTCCGAGCAGGTCGGAGATGACCAGCGACGGCACGGACAGTGCGAAGTCCGCGATCAGGTCGGCCGAGTTGCCCGCAGCGAGCATCGCGTCGATCCGCTCGTCCACGATCTGCTGGATCGCCGGACGCAGCTCCCGCACCTTGCGCACGGTGAACTCCGGGATCAGCGTCTTGCGGAACCGGTCGTGCTCCGGGGGATCCAGCGCCACGAACCAGCCCGGGATCTCCGACTGCGACGGGGCGCCGCCGGTGCGCCTGGCCCTCGGGAAGCCGGGGTGGGAGGGGTCCGCGCTGATCCGGGAGTCCGTCAGCACGGCCCGCACGTCCTGGTGCCGGGTCACCAGCCACAACGGGCCGCTGGCGGGCAGTTCGGAGCGGACCAGGCCCTCGCCCGCCCGGTAGTCGGCGTACTCCGGCGGCGGGAACGGACGTCCGGGCCGGCGCAGCGGGAAGGCGACGGGGCAGCCCGGAGCGTACGTCGTCGTCTCCGTGTCGGCGGTCATCACTTGGCTCCGTAGAAGTCGCGGATCCGGTCGGTGATGAACTCCTGGTCCTGCGCGGTCAGTCCGGTGTGCGTCGGCAGGTAGAACCCGTCCTCGCTGAGCCGGGAGGCGTTCAGCGACGGCCAGTCGGCGTCGTAATAGCCCGGCTGACGGCTCATCGGCTTGAAGAACACCCGGGTCTCGATGCCCTGGTCGGCCAGGTAGGCGCACAGCTCCTCGCGGCGCTCGGCCCGCAGGTCGTACATCCACAGCACGTCGCGGGCCGGCATCAGCGTGATGCCGGGCACGTCCCGCAGCGCGTCGTCGTAGCGCTTCTCGATGTCGCGGCGGGTCGCGAGGATGGTGTCGAGCTGCTCGGTCTGCGCGAGCGCCACCGCGGCCTGCATGTTCGTCATGCGGTAGTTGTAGGCCAGCTTCTTGTGCAGGAAGCTGTGGTCCTTGGTGAACGCCATCGCCCGCAGATGCGCCATCTGCTCGGCCAGATGCGCGTCCCGGGTCAGGCACACGCCGCCCTCGCCCGCCGTGATGATCTTGTTGGCGAAGAGGGAGAAGCAGGCGATGTCACCCACCGGCCGCACCCCGTGCGCCTCGGCCGAGTCCTCGACCACCCGCAGGTTGTACTCGTACGCCAGGTTCATGATGGCGTCCATGTCGCACTGCCGGCCGTAGATGTGCACCGGCATGATCACCTTGGTGCGCGAGGTGATCTTCTCCTCGATGCGGGAGACGTCGATGTTCAGGTCGTCGCCGCAGTCGACGAACACCGGGGTCGCCCCCGTGTAGGTGACCGCCCACGCGGAGGCGATCATCGTGAACTCCGGGACGATCACCTCGTCGCCGGGGCCGACGCCCAGCGCGCGCAGCGCCAGCGTCAGCGCGGTGGTGCCCGAGGAACAGGCGACACCGTGCGGCATGTCGTTGTGGGCGGCGAACGCCTCCTCGAACTGCCGGACGTAGGGGCCCTGCGACGAGATCCAGCCGCCGCTGACGGCCTCCGTCACATACTCGAGTTCGCGGCCCTTCAGCCACGGCATGGAGACCGGATACGTATAGGACATGCTTGACTTCCTCGGTCAGTCGTTTGCCAGGACGGGGAGGCCGAGCAGCAGGTCCGCGGCGGCGGTACGGCCACCCGCGTCCTTCAGCAACCCGGCGTAGTACTCGGCGCGTTCGGTGAAGGACGGCTCGTCGAGCACGCGGGTGATCTTGTCGAGGACGTCGTCCGTGTCCACGGTCTCGGGGTGGTCGACGGTCAGGCTCACGCCGAAGTCCTGGCCGCGCACGGCCTGGTCGTCGCAGTCCACCCACAACGGCCGTACCACCAGCGGCTTTCCGAAGTACAGGCCCTCGTGGTAGCCGTTGCCCCCGGCGTGCGTGAAGAACACCTTGACGTTCGGGTGCGCCAGCACGTCCAGTTGCGAGGGCACCCAGTTCTCGATCCGCAGGTTCGCGGGCAGTTCCCCGGCCGGGGGCAGCAGGTGCTGCTGCTCGCGCGGCAGCTTCCACAGCACCTGGTGGCCCTCGCCCTCGAGCCGGCGGGCCACCTCCACCAGCGAGGCGACCTGCTCCCGGGTGAGACGGGTGATGGTGCCGAAGCCCATGAAGACCACGGACTTCTGCTCCGTCAGCCAGTCCGACAGCTCGTCGTCGTCCGGCGCCTGCGGCAGCGGCGGCACCAGCGTGCCCACCAGCCGCACCTTCTCGTGCATCGGGAACGGGTAGTCCAGCTCGGCCACCGAGTAGCACAGCACCTGCTCGGCGTGGTCGATGCGCGCCATCATCTGCCGCGCCTCGGGGGAGATGCCCAGCTCGCCGCGGATGCGGTTGTCCTTCTCGACGACCTCGCGCATCTCCTTCGTCATGAACATCCCGAGCGTGCGCACCCGGAACAGCTCGTTCTCCACCCGCTGGGCGATCGTCATGTTCCCGGGCAGGCCGGAGTGCGGCACCGGGAACCCGGACGGCGTGTACGACTTGGCGAACGGCACGTGCGAGGTCAGCACATTGCTCGGCAGGAACGGCACCCCGAGCACGAACGGGATCTTCTTGGTGATCGCCAGCTCGTACCCGAACTGGCACATGCTCTCGATCACCATCAGGGCGGGCTGGACCTCCTCGACGATCCTCTCCAGCGCCCGGTACTTCTCCACCCGGGTCTCGGGCGCGAAGGAGTGCCGGATGACCGCGCGGTGCGCCTTGAAACGGGACCGCTGCGTCACCTCGGCATAGGTGTCGTCGTCCCAGGTGACCGCCGACATCTGCGACACGGTGTCGCCGAGCGAGGCGAACCGCAGCGGACTGTCCACCGAGGACGACTCGATCTGGTCCCGCGCCTTCTCGTCCGTGGCGAACCACAGATCCTCCACACCGCGCCGGGACAATTCCTCGGCCAGTACGAGCAGCGGATTGAGAAGACCGCTTTCGGCATAACTGACGAACAGGATCGGCCGCCTGTGCGCGCCCATGGACAACACCCTCCGGAAAGTGGCGGACCACGCGGGCCCGCACGCCTCGCGCCCACCCACCGAATGTCGCCGGATGATCGCATTCGCCGACGCCGCCGCCTGTCGCGCACGCCGTCAGCAGGACACCGCCGACCCCGCCGCGCGGCGCACCGTGCCGCGCGGGAGAAGCGTGCCGCTGACTTCTTCTCACGCCGGGGTCCGGGGAATCCCTAGTCTTCGCCGCGGAGCGGGGGTTTTCGTGCCGTCGGGGCGCGGGCGGGCTCCGAACGGAGAGATTCCTTTAGGGAAAAGTACAGCCTTTGCGCCTCTACGATCCGGCAGGCAGAGGTGGCAGAGGTGTCCACAGGACCGACTTTTTCCGCAGGGGTGAGCGAGGCATGACGATCGGAGCCGACGAGGACCCGGTAGTGGTCGTCGGAATGGCCTGCCGCTTTCCGGGCGGCGTCGAAGGGCCCGAGGACCTGTGGGAACTGGTCCGCTCCGGCCGCGACGCCACCGGGCCGTTCCCCGGCGACCGCGGCTGGGACCTGGCCGCCCTGACCGGCGACGGGCCCGGCCACAGCGTGACCCACCGGGGCGGATTCCTCGCCGCGGCGGCCGACTTCGACGCCGGCTTCTTCGGTATGTCCCCCCGCGAGGCCGTCTCCACCGACCCGCAGCAGCGGCTCGTCCTGGAGACCTCCTGGGAGGCCCTGGAACACGCCGGCATCGACCCGCACACCCTGCGGGGCACCCGCACCGGCGTCTTCGTCGGCACGGGCGGCCAGGACTACGCGACCGTCACCAACGCCTCCTCCGAGGACCTCGCGGGACACGCCCTCACCGGCCTGTCGCCGAGCATCGCCTCCGGGCGGCTCGCCTACTTCCTCGGCCTCGAAGGACCCGCCGTCACCCTCGACACGGCGTCCTCCTCGTCCTTGGTCGCCCTCCACTACGCGCTGCGCTCGCTGCGGTCGGGGGAGTGCGCCACCGCCCTGGCCGGCGGCGTCACCGTGATGTCCACGCCGGTCGGGTTCGTCGCCTACACCCGGCAGGGCGGTCTCGCCGCCGACGGCCGCTGCAAGGTCTTCTCCGACGACGCCGACGGCACCACCTGGGCGGAGGGCGCCGGCATGGTCGTGCTGGAGCGCCTGTCCACCGCCCGCGCCGCCGGGCACCGGGTGCTCGCCGTGCTGCGCGGCTCCGCCGTCAACCAGGACGGCGCCTCCGACGGCCTCACCGCACCCAGCGGACCGGCCCAGGAACGCGTCGTCCGCGAGGCCCTCGCCGACGCCGGGCTCTCGCCCGCCGACGTCGACCTCGTCGAGGCGCACGGCACCGGCACCCGGCTCGGCGACCCCGTCGAGGCCCGGGCCCTGATCGCCACCTACGGCCAGGACCGCGACGGCGGCCGGCCGCTGCGCCTGGGCTCCCTGAAGTCGAACATCGGGCACGCGCAGGCCGCCGCCGGCATCGGCGGACTCATCAAGGCCGTCCAGGCGATGCGCCACGGCCTGATGCCGCGCACCCTCAACGTCTCCGCACCCACCCGGCACGTCGACTGGTCGGCCGGCGCCGTCGAACTCCTCACCGAGGCCCGGCCCTGGCCCGCCACCGCCCGCCCGCGCCGGGCCGCGGTCTCCTCCTTCGGCATCAGCGGCACGAACGCCCACGTCATCGTGGAGGAGGCCCCGAAGACCGAGCCGACGACCGGTGCCGCAGTGGGGCCCGGCGGCCGCCGGGCTGCCTCCGCCCCCGCCGGGGAGCCCGCCGACACCTCCGCCGCCGAGCCCGCCCACCGCCGCGCGGTCCCCGCCGTCGAGTCCGTCGAGCGGCCTGTCACCCCGCCCGTCGAGTCCGTCGAGCGGCCTGTCACCCCGCCCGTCGAGTCCGTCGAGCGGCCTGCCACCCCGCCCGTCGAGTCCGCCGAGCGACCCGCTTCCCCCGCCGGGGAGCCCGCCGAGACCTCCGCCGACGTCGCCGTTGCCGCCGGGGCTGTCGGCCGACCCGGTGTCCCCGCCGCCGAGCGTGCCGCTCAACTCGCCGCCCCCGCCGCCGTCGTGCCCTCGGCGGACGCCGTGGTGTGGCCGGTGTCCGCGGCCTCTCCGCAGGCGCTCGACGCGCAGATCGAGCGGCTCACCTCGTTCGTCCGTGCGCACCCCCGGCTCGATCCGCTGGACGTCGGTCACTCGCTGGCCACCGGACGGGCCGCGCTGCGGCACCGTGCGGTGCTGACGCCGTCCGGTGACGGCGTCGTGGAGCGCGCCCGCGGTGAGGCCGCCCCCCGCACCACCGCCGTCCTGTTCTCGGGACAGGGCTCCCAGCGGCTCGGCATGGGCCGTGAACTCGCCGCCCGCTTCCCGGTGTTCGCCGAGGCCCTGGAGGCCGTCCTGGCCGCCCTGGACCCCGAGCTGGAGCGCCCGGTGCGGTCGGTGATGTGGGGCGAGGACCCCGCCGAACTCGACCGCACCGGGTGGACCCAGCCGGCGCTGTTCGCCTTCGAGGTCGCCCTCCACCGGCTCGCCGAATCCTTCGGGCTGCGCCCCGCTGCCGTCGGGGGCCACTCCGTCGGCGAGATCGCCGCCGCGTACGTCGCCGGGGTGTTCTCGCTGGAGGACGCCGCCCGCCTGGTCGCCGCCCGTGCCACCCTGATGCAGGCGCTGCCCGCCGGCGGCGCCATGTCCGCCGTCGAGGCGACCGAGGACGAGGTGCTGCCGCTGCTCGGCGGCGACGTCTCGCTCGCCGCCGTCAACGGCCCCACCGCGGTCGTCGTCTCCGGCGCCGAGGACGCCGTGGAGCGGATCGCCGCCCACTTCGCCGCCCAGGGCCGCCGCACCAGCCGCCTCGCGGTCTCGCACGCCTTCCACTCGCCGCTGATGGAGCCGATGCTCGACGCCTTCCGGGACGTCGCCGCGGGGCTCACCTTCCACGAGCCGACCCTGCCGGTCGTGTCCAACCTCACCGGCGGACTGGCCGGCGCCGAGATCGCCACCCCCGACTACTGGGTGCGGCACGTGCGCGGCACCGTCCGCTTCGCCGACGGCGTGACCGCCCTGCGCGAGCACGGCGCCGACCTGCTGGTCGAACTCGGGCCCGGCAGCGTCCTCACCGCCCTCGCGCGCACCGTCCTCGGCCCGGACACCCCGGTCGGGGCCGTAGCCACCCTCCGCAAGGACCAGCCGGAGGAGACGTCCCTCACCACCGCGCTCGGCCGGCTCCACGTCCTCGGCGTGCCCGTCGACTGGTCCGCCCTCTACACCGGCACCGGAGCCCGCCGCACCGACCTGCCGACGTACGCCTTCCAGCGCGCCCGGCACTGGCCCGCCCCGGCCAGGCCCGGCGCCCCCGCCCCCGCGGGCGGCGGCCACCCGCTGCTCGGCCCGGCCGTCGAACTCGCCGACGGCGGCACGGTGTCGGGCGCGACGCTCTCCGTCGCCACCCACCCCTGGCTCGCCGACCACGCCGTCGCCGGACGCGTCCTGCTGCCCGCCGCCGTGCTCGTGGAACTCGCCGTCCGCGCGGGCGACGACACCGGCTGCGACGTCCTGCACGAACTCGCCCTGGTCGAGGCGCCCGTCCTGCACGACGGCGACACCCTGAACCTCCAGGTCCGGGTCGGCCCCGCCGACGAGACCGGCCGGCGCACCGTCACCGTCCACTCCCGGCCCGGCGGCACCACCACCGAGCCCTGGACCCTGCGGGCCGGCGGCTTCCTCGGCACCGAGCCCGGCACCGACGCCGCCCCCGACACCTCCTACGCGACCGCCTGGCCCCCGCCGGGCGCCGAACCCCTCGACCTCGACGACCACTACGAGCGGCTCGTCGACGACGGCCTCGACATCGGCCCCGCCCTCCGCGGCCTGCGCGCCGCCTGGCGTCACGACGGCGCCGTCCTCGCCGAGGTCGAACTCCCGGCCGGCACCACCGACGACCCCGGCGCCTACGGAGTGCACCCGGCGCTCCTCGACGCCGCCCGGCACGCCGTCCTCACCACGAGCGGCACCCTCCCCGTCGCCTGGCACGGAGTCCGGCTGCACGCCGTCGGCGCCACCGCCCTGCGGGTACGGATACGCACCGCCGACGACGGCACCCTGACCCTGACCGCCGCCGACGTCACCGGCGCCCCGGTGCTCACCGCCGACGCCGTCCTCGTACGGCAGCTCACCGAGCAGGAGCGCACCGCCCCCCGGCCGCCCACGCGCACCCGGATCCAGGACACCGCCGCGCCGCGCCGCACCCGGCCCGTCGCCGCGGCACCCGGCGCCGCCCCCGCCGAACCGGCCCCGGCCCCGGCCCCCGGCACCTTCGCCACCGAACTGGCGGTCCTCGCCCCGGCCGAACGCGAGCGCCGGCTCGTCGGCCTGGTGCGCGCCCAGGCGGCGGCGGTGCTCGGCCACCCCGGACCGGACGCGGTCGGACCCCGCTCGGTCTTCAAGGAACTCGGCTTCGACTCGCTGGCCGGCGTGGAACTCGGCGACCGCCTCACCGCGCTGACCGGACTGCGGCTGCCGGCCACCCTCGTCTTCAACTTCCCCACCCCCGAACTCGCCGCCCGGCGCATCGGGGAACTCCTCGTCGCATCCGCCTCCCCGCCGCAGGGATCGTGCGACGACGAACTCACCAGGTTCGAGGCCGTCGTGCGGACCCTGCCGGACGACGGCCCCGACCGCCAGGCCGTCGCCGACCGCCTGGACGCACTCGTCGCCTCGCTCCGCCGGGACTCCGCCCCGCGGGAGAACTTCTCCGACGAGGACCTCGAATCGGTGTCGGTCGACAGACTGCTCGACATCATCGATGAAGAGTTCGAAACCACATAGCGGATTTGCAGCTTTCGTTCGCGACCCGATGACGAGGACGGACCCGATGCCGGAACCCGAGCAGAACCAGCAGGAAAAAGTTGTCGACTACCTTCGCCGGGTCACCAACGATCTGCGGCGCGCCCGCCGCCGTATAGGCGAGTTGGAATCCCGCGACACCGAGCCCGTCGCGATCGTCGGAATGAGCTGCCGGCTGCCCGGCGGAGTGAGCTCGCCGGAATCCCTGTGGGACCTCGTGGAATCCGGCGGGGACGCCATTTCCGGATTTCCCGCCGACCGCGGCTGGGACATCGAGGCGCTCACCGGAAAGGGAAAGGGAAGCAGCTCCACGCACGAGGGCGGATTCCTCTACGAGGCCACCGACTTCGACGCCGGTTTCTTCGGCATATCGCCGCGCGAGGCGACCGCGATGGACCCGCAGCAGCGCCTGCTGCTCGAAGTCTCCTGGGAGGCCCTGGAGCGGTCCGGCATCGCCCCCACCTCCCTGCGCGGCAGCTCGACCGGCGTGTTCGTGGGCTCCTACCACTGGGGCGCCCCCTCCGCCGACACCGCCGCCGAACTCCACGGCCACGCCCTGACCGGCACCGCCGCCAGCGTGCTGTCCGGCCGTCTCTCCTACGTCTACGGTCTCGAGGGCCCGGCGGTCACCGTCGACACCGCCTGCTCGTCCTCCCTGGTCGCCCTGCACATGGCGGCCCAGTCGCTGCGCCGCGGGGAGTCCTCGCTCGCCGTCGTCGGCGGCGTCACCATCCTCGCCGAGCCCTCCGTCTTCGTGGAGTTCAGCGCCCAGGGCGGCCTGGCCCCCGACGGCCGCTGCAAGGCGTTCTCCGACGAGGCCGACGGCACCGGCTGGGGCGAGGGCGTCGGTGTCCTCGTCGTCGAGCGACTCTCCGACGCCCGCCGCAACGGCCACCCCGTGCTCGCCGTGCTGCGTGGCTCCGCCGTCAACCAGGACGGCGCCTCCAACGGCCTGACCGCCCCCAACGGCCGCGCCCAGGAGCAGGTCATCCGCCAGGCGCTGAGCAACTCCGGCCTCACCGGTGCCGACGTCGACGTCGTCGAGGCGCACGGCACCGGCACCCGGCTGGGCGACCCCATCGAGGCAGGGGCCCTGCTCGCCACCTACGGCCAGGAGCACGACCCCGAACAGCCCCTGTGGCTGGGCTCCCTGAAGTCCAACATCGGCCACACCCAGGCCGCTGCGGGTGTCGCCGGCGTCATCAAGATGGTCATGGCGCTGCGCCACGGCCTACTGCCCGCGACCCTGCACGCCGCCTCGCCCTCCACCCACGTCGACTGGGAGTCGGGCCACGTCCGCCTCCTGGACGAGACCGTCGCCTGGCCTCGGACCGGCCGTCCGCGCCGGGCCGCCGTGTCCTCGTTCGGCATCAGCGGCACCAACGCCCACGCCGTCCTGGAGCAGGCCCCCGTGCCCGCCGAGGACGCCGGGGCCGAGGAGGCCCCGCGGCAGCCCGCCGTCGTGCCGGCCGCCCTGCCGTGGCTGCTCTCCGCCCACTCCGGGCAGGCGCTCCGCGACCAGGCCGCCGCCCTCGTCACCCGCCTCGACGCCGACACCGAGCCGCGCCCCCAGGACGTCGGCCACAGCCTGCTGGCCTCCCGGGCCCTGCTGGAGCGCCGGGCCGTCGTCGTCGCGTCCGGCCGGGACGATCTGCTCACCGGCAGCCGCGCGCTGGCCGAGGGCCAGTCCTGGAGCGGACTCGTCGAGGGCGCCGCCGACGTCGACGGCCGTACCGTCTTCGTGTTCCCCGGTCAGGGTTCGCAGTGGGTGGGCATGGGTGCCCAGCTCCTGGATGAATCACCGGTGTTCGCGGAGCGGATCGCCGAGTGCGCCGCCGCGCTCGCCGAGTTCGCGGACTGGAACCTCGTCGACGTCCTGCGGGGTGCGGAGGGTGCTCCGACATTGGAGCGCGTCGATGTGGTCCAGCCCGCGTCGTTCGCGGTGATGGTGTCGCTGGCCGCGGTGTGGCGGGCGCAGGGCGTGGAGCCGGACGCGGTGGTGGGTCACTCGCAGGGCGAGATCGCCGCGGCCGTGGTCTCGGGTGCGCTGTCGCTGCGTGACGGTGCCCGGGTGGTGGCGTTGCGTAGCCAGGCCATCGGGCGCAGCCTCGCCGGCCGGGGCGGGATGATGTCGGTGGCGCTGCCCGTCGGGGACGTGGAGGCCCGTCTCGAGGCGTTCGGCGGGCGGGTGTCCGTCGCCGCTGAGAACGGCCCCCGCTCCTGCGTGGTCTCCGGCGAACCCGGCGCCCTGGACGAGCTGTCCGGCCTGCTCACCGCCGAGGACGTGCGGGTGCGCCGCGTCCCCGTGGACTACGCCTCGCACTCCCACCACGTCGAGGACCTGCACGACGAGATCCTTCAGCTGCTGGCCGAGGTGGAGCCGTCCGCGCCGCGGATCCCGCTGTTCTCCACGGTCACAGGCGACTGGCTCGGCACCACCGTCATGGACGCCGGCTACTGGTACCGCAGCCTGCGCGGCCGGGTCCTGTTCGCTGACGCCGTGCGCGGTCTGATCGCCGCCGAGCACCGCGCCTTCATCGAGGTCAGCTCCCACCCCGTCCTCGCCATGTCCGTCCAGGACATGCTCGACGACGCCCAGGTGGCGGGCGTCGCCTCCGGCACCCTGCGCCGCGACAACGGCGGCCTGGACCGCTTCCTGCTGTCCGCCGCCCAGGTGTTCGTCCGCGGCGTCCACGTCGACTGGGCCCCGCTGTTCGAGGGCACCGGCGCGACCCGCGTCGACCTGCCCACCTACGCCTTCCAGCACGAGCGCTACTGGATCAGCCGTGCCGTCGTGGACCGTTCGGCCACCGCGCCCATGGACGCCGAGTTCTGGGCGGCCGTCGAGCAGGCGGACGTCTCCGCCCTCACCGAGGCGCTCGGCACGGACGAGGAGTCCGTCGCCGCGATCCTTCCCGGCCTCGCCTCCTGGCGCCGCACCCGCGGCGAGCGCTCCACCGTGGACTCCTGGCGCTACCGGGTCACCTGGGAGCCGCTGGCCCGGATCCCCCGCGCCACCCTCGACGGCACCTGGCTGCTGGTGACCGCCGACGGCGTCGACGGCACCGACGTTGCCGAGGCGCTGGAGACGGGCGGCGCCCAGGTGCGGCGCCTCGTCCTCGACGAGACCTGCACCGACCCCGCCGTCCTGCGTGAGCGCCTCACCGACACCGACGGCCTCACCGGCATCGTCTCCGTCCTCGCCGACGCCGAACAGGACTCCGCCCGCCACCCCGGACTGACCCTCGGACTCGCGCTGTCCGTGTCGCTGGCGCAGGCCCTCGGCGAGGCGGACGTCCCCGCCCCGCTGTGGTTCCTGACCCGCGGCGCCTTCTCCACCGGCCCGTCCGACACCGTCACCCGGCCGCTGCAGAGCCAGGTCGCCGGTCTCGGCTGGACCGTCGCCGTCGAGCACCCCCGCCGCTGGGGCGGCGTCGTCGACCTGCCCGAGACGCTCGACACCCGCGCCGCCCAGCGGCTCGCCGCCGCACTCGCCGGGGCACTCGAAGACGAGGACCAGCTCGCCGTCCGTCCCGCCGGCGTGCTCGCCCGCCGCATCGTCCGCGCGAGCGGCGACACCCGCCGCAAGGCCCGCTCCTGGAAGCCGCGCGGCACCACCCTGGTCACCGGCGGCTCCGGCACCCTCGCCCCCGGACTCGCCCGCCACCTGTCCGCCCACGGCGCCGAGCACCTCGTGCTGCTCAGCCGCCGCGGCGCGGACGCGCCCGGCGCGGCCGAACTCGCCGCCGAACTCCGGGCGGCGGGCACCGAGACGCAGTTCGTGGCCTGCGACATCACCGACCGCGACGCGGTCGCCGCCCTCCTGGACGGACTGAAGGCCGAGGGCCGCACCGTCCGCACGGTCGTGCACACCGCCGCCGTCATCGAACTGTCCGCCCTCGCCGACACCACCGTCGACGCGTTCGCCGAGGTCGTGCACGCCAAGGTCACCGGCGCCCGGATCCTCGACGAACTCCTCGACGACGAGGAACTGGACGACTTCGTCCTGTACTCCTCCACCGCCGGCATGTGGGGCAGCGGCGTGCACGCCGCGTACGTCGCGGGCAACGCCTACCTGTCCGCGCTCGCCGAACAGCGCCGCGCCCGCGGCGCCCGCGCCACCTCCATCCACTGGGGCAAGTGGCCCGACGACCTCGAACGCGAGCTGGCCGACCCGCACCAGATCCGCCGCAGCGGCCTCGAGTACCTCGACCCCGAGCTGGCGCTGACCGCCCTCCAGCGCGTCATGGAGGACGACGAGACCGTCATCGGCCTCATGGACATCGACTGGGGCACGTACCACGACGTCTTCACCGCCGGACGCCCCTCGCACCTGTTCGACCGGATCCCCGAGGTCGCGCGGCTGCTGGCCGACCGGGCCGCGCCCGCCGCGACGGCCACCGCGACCAGCGGCCTGGCCGCCCGCCTCCAGGGCGTGTCCGCCGCCGAGCAGGACCGGATCGTGCTCGCCCTGGTCCGCGAGGAGACCGCCGCCGTCCTCGGCCACGCCTGCGCCGACACCGTCCCGGAGCGCCGCGCCTTCCGCGACATCGGCTTCGACTCGGTGACCGCCGTCGACCTGCGCAACCGCCTCGTCGCCGCGTCCGGGCTCACCCTGCCGTCCACCATGGTCTTCGACCACCCGAACGCGGTCGCGCTCGCCACGTTCCTCAAGACCACCGCGCTCGGCACCACCGGCACGGCCGGCGACCGGCCCGCCGCCGCGGTCACCGCCGCCGACGACGACCCGATCGTCATCGTCGGCATGAGCTGCCGCTTCCCCGGCGGCGCGAACACCCCGGAGGAGCTGCTGCGGCTCGCCCTCGACGGCGCCGACGTCATCTCCGAGTTCCCCGCCGAACGCGGCTGGGACGCCCACGGCCTCTACGACCCTGACCCCGACCGGCAGGGCCGCACCTACTCCGTGCACGGTGGGTTCCTGCACGAGGCGGCCGGCTTCGACCCCGCCTTCTTCGGCATCTCGCCCCGCGAGGCGCTGTCGATGGACCCGCAGCAGCGGCTGCTCCTGGAGACCTCCTGGGAGGCCCTGGAACGGGCCGGTATCGACCCCGAGTCGCTGCGCTCCACCGCCACCGGCGCCTTCTTCGGCGCCAGCTACCAGGACTACTCCAGCAGCGTCCAGAACGGCACCGAGGGCACCGAGGTGCACATGATGACCGGCACCGCGGCCAGCGTGCTGTCCGGCCGTGTCTCCTACCTGCTCGGCCTGGAGGGCCCGGCGGTCACCGTCGACACCGCCTGCTCCTCCTCCCTGGTCGCGATGCACCTGGCCTGCCAGTCCCTGCGCAGCGGCGAGAGCAGCCTCGCCCTGGCCGGCGGTGCCGCCGTCATGGCCACCCCGCACGCGTTCGTCGGCTTCAGCCGGCAGCGCGCGCTGGCCAGGAACGGCCGCTGCAAGCCGTTCGCCGAGGCCGCCGACGGCATGACCCTCGCCGAGGGCGTCGGCGTCGTCCTGTTGGAGAAGCTCTCCGACGCCCGCCGCCACGGCCACCGCGTCCTCGCCGTCGTCCGCGGCTCCGCCATCAACCAGGACGGCGCCTCCAACGGCCTGACGGCGCCCAACGGCGTTTCCCAGCAGCGCGTCATCCGCCAGGCCCTCGCCAACGCCGGACTCGGCGCCGCCGACGTCGACGTGGTCGAGGCGCACGGCACCGGAACCAAGCTCGGCGACCCCATCGAGGCCGGCGCCCTGCTCGCCACCTACGGCCAGGGCCGCGACGGCGGACAGCCGCTGCTGCTCGGCTCGGTGAAGTCCAACATCGGCCACACCCAGGCCGCCGCGGGCGTCGCCGGCGTCATCAAGATGGTGATGGCCATGCAGGCCGGCGAACTGCCCGGCACCCTGCACATCGACGAGCCCTCCAGCCACGTCGACTGGACCTCGGGCGCCGTCACCCTGCTGCGCGAGCGCACCGCCTGGCCGGCCGCCGAGGACCGCCCCCGCCGGGCCGGCGTCTCCTCCTTCGGCATCAGCGGCACCAACGCCCACCTCCTTCTTGAGCAGGCCCCGCCCGCCGAGGAGCCCGCCGCACAGCCCGTCGAGGAGCCCGCCGGGGACGCTCCGCTCGTCCCCTGGCTGCTGTCCGCCAAGTCCGCGCAGGCGCTGCGCGAGCAGGCGTCCCGGCTGCTGACCTCGACGGCCGGCGCCACCACCGCACCGGCCCGCGTCGGACACGCCCTGGCCACCACCCGGTCCGTCTTCGACCACCGCGCCGTCGTCCTCGGCTGCCGGCCCGAGGACTTCGCCCGCGGCCTGGAGGCCGTGGTGTCCTCCGCGTCCGCCCCCGGAGTCGTCACCGGCACCGCGGGACCGGACTCCGCCGGACCCGTCTTCGTCTACCCGGGCCAGGGCTCCCAGTGGTGGGGCATGGGCCGCGAACTCCTCGCCGGCTCAGAGGTGTTCCGCACCGCCGTCGACGACTGCGCCGCCGCGCTCGCCCCGTACACCGACTGGTCCCTGCACGAGGTGCTGGCCGGCGAGGGCGACCCGGAGCTGCTCGAGCGCGTGGACGTGGTCCAGCCCGCCCTGTTCTCGATGATGGTCGCCCTCACCGCGCTGTGGCGGGCACACGGCGTCGAACCGGCCGCCGTCGTCGGCCACTCGCAGGGCGAGATCGCCGCCGCCTGCGTCGCCGGGGCGCTCAGCCTGGAGGACGCCGCCCTCGTCGTCGCGCTGCGCAGCCAGGCCCTGCCCCAGCTGTCCGGGCTCGGCGGCATGATGTCCGTCTCCGCGCCCGCCGAACGCGTCACCGAACTCCTCAAGACCTGGGGCGAGGCGCTGTCCATCGCCGCCGTCAACGGCCCCTCCTCCGTGATCGTCTCCGGCGACGCCGACGCCCTCGACGAACTCCTCGAGACCTGCCGCGAGCAGAACGTACGGGCCCGCAAGGTGTCCGTGGACTACGCCTCGCACGGCCGGCACGTCGAGGCCGTGCGCGACGAACTCGCCCGCGTCCTCGCCCCCGTCAGCCCCCGCACCCCCGAGGTGCCGTTCTACTCGACCGTCACCGGCGCCCGGCTCGACGAGGCCGCCTTCGACGGCTCCTACTGGTACACCAACCTGCGGCAGACGGTGCTGATGGAGGACGCCACCCGCGCCCTCGTCGCCGCCGGACACCGCGTGTTCGTGGAGATCAGCCCGCACCCGGTGCTCGCCGCCCCGATACAGGAGACGCAGGAGAGCCTCGCCGAGGACGCGGTGGAGCCGGCCGGGACCGCCGCCGTCCTCGGCACGCTGCGCCGCGACGACGGCGACCGCCGCCGGTTCCTCACCTCGCTCGCCGAGGCGCACACCCACGGCATCGCCGTCGACTGGACCACCGTCTTCGACCGCCCCGCGTACGCGCCGGTCGACCTGCCCACCTACCCCTTCCAGCGGCAGGACTTCTGGCCCGAGCCGAAGGCCGCCGCCGCGGGCACCGCCGACGCCTCCGACGCCGCGTTCTGGGAACTGGTCGAGAACCAGGACCTCGCCGCGCTCGCCGGTGAACTCGGCATCCCCGCCGACGACGGCGCCTCCCGGCTCGGCGACGTGCTGCCCGCGCTGTCCGCCTGGCGCACCCGCTCCCTCACCCGCTCCCGTGTGGACGCCCTGCGCTACCACGTCGAGTGGAACCGCGTCGCCGAACCCGGCACCTCCCGGCCCGCCGGCCGCCTCCTCGCGGTGATCTCACCGGACCACGCGGGCGCCCCCTGGGTCGCCGCCGTCCTCGACGCGCTCGGCCCGGACACCGTCCGCTTCGAGGCCAAGGGCACCGACCGGGCCGCCTGGGCCGCACAGCTCGCCCAGCTCCGCGAGGACGAGGGCGAGTTCCACGCCGTGGTCTCCCTGCTCGCCGCCGCCGAGGCACTCCACGCCGACTTCGGATCCGTGCCGCTCGGCCTCGCCCAGACCCTCGCCCTCGTCCAGGCCCTCGGCGACGCGGAGCTCACCGCGCCCCTGTGGTGCCTGACCCGGGGCGGTGTCGCCGCCGGCCGCGGCGACGTCCTCAGCAGCCCCGTGCAGGGCGCGCTGTGGGGCCTCGGCCGCGTCATCGGCCTCGAACACCCCGACCGGTGGGGCGGTCTCGTCGACCTGCCGGAGACGGTCGACTCCCGGGCCGCCGCCCGGCTCACCGGACTGCTCGCCGACGCGGGCGGCGAGGACCAGCTCGCGATCCGCGGGTCGGGCGTGCTCGCCCGCCGCCTCGCCCACGCCGCCCCGGCCGTACCCGGCTCCGGGAAGCGCCCGCCGGTCCGCGGCTCCGTCCTCGTCACCGGCGGCACCGGCGGCATCGGCGGCCGGGTCGCCCGCCGCCTCGCCGAGCAGGGCGCCGAACACCTGGTGCTGACCAGCCGGCGCGGCGCCGACGCCCCGGGAGCGGCCGAACTCCGCGCCGAACTCGAGCAGTTGGGCGTCGGGGTGACCATCGCCGCGTGCGACGCGGCCGACCGGGACGCGCTCGCCGCGCTCCTGGCAGGACTGCCCGAGGACGCGCCGCTCACCGCCGTCTTCCACTCCGCCGGTGTCGCCCACGGCGACGCCCCGGTCGCCGATCTGACCATCGACCAGCTCGACGCGCTGATGCGCGCCAAGCTGACCGCCGCCGGGCACCTGCACGAGCTGACCGCCGGCCTCGACCTGGACGCGTTCGTCATGTTCTCGTCCGGCGCCGCGGTCTGGGGCAGCGGCGGCCAGCCCGGCTACGCCGCCGCCAACGCCTACCTCGACGCCCTCGCCGAGCACCGCAGGTCCCTCGGCCTGACCGCCGCGTCGGTGGCCTGGGGCACCTGGGGCGAGGTCGGCATGGCGACCGACCCCGAGGTCCACGACCGGCTCGTCCGCCAGGGCGTCCTGGCCATGGAGCCGGAACACGCGCTGGGCGCGCTCGACCAGATGCTTCAGGACGACGACACCGCGCTCGCCGTCACCCTGATGGACTGGGAGCTGTTCGCGCCCGCCTTCACCGCAAACCGCCCCAGCGCCCTGCTGAGCACCGTCCCGGAAGCCGTTTCGGCCCTCACCGACGAGGGCCCGGCCGCCGACGGCGGCTCCGGCGCGGCCGTGCCGCCGCTGCGCGCCCGCCTGGACGGGCTGCCCACCGCCGAACGCGCCCGTGCCCTCGTCGAAGCCGTCCGCGCCGAGGCGTCCGCGACCCTCGGCCACGACAGCCCCGACGCGGTGCCCGCCTCGCGAGCCTTCCGCGACGTCGGCTTCGACTCCGTCACCGCGGTCGAACTGCGCAACCGGCTCCGCTCCGCCCTCGGGCTGCCGCTGCCGGCCGCCCTGGTCTTCGACTACCCGAGTCCCACGGCCCTCGCCCAGCACATCGGTTCGCTGCTCTACGGCACCGCACCCGATGACGCCGACACCGGCCGCGCGGACGACCCCGACGCCCGCATCCGTGAGGCCCTCGCCACCGTCCCGATCGGACGGCTGCGCAAGGCGGGCCTCCTCGACATGGTGCTGAAACTCGCCGAGTCCGACGACGTTGAGGACAGCGCCCCCGCCGACGACGGCACGGCGGACTCCCTCGACGACATGGACGCCGAAGAACTGCTGCGGCTGGCCGCCCAGAACTCGGCGAACTGAAAGAGAGCTGGAACACGATGAGCACGTCCCCCAACAAGTACGTCGAGGCGCTGCGGTCGTCCCTCAAGGAGATCGAACGGCTGCGCAAGCAGAACGAGCAGCTGGTCGCCTCGGCGGCGGAGCCGATCGCCGTCGTCGGCATCGGCTGCCGCTTCCCCGGCGGCGTCGCCTCCCCCGAGGACCTGTGGGAGCTCGTCGCCCAGGGCCGCGACGTCATCGGCCCGTTCCCCACCGACCGCGGCTGGGACCTGGACCGGCTTGCGGGCGGCGGCGAGGGCAGCAGCCTCGCCCAGGTCGGCGGCTTCCTTCAGGACGCCGCCGGCTTCGACCCCGCCTTCTTCGGCATCTCGCCTCGCGAGGCCGTCGCCATGGACCCGCAGCAGCGCATCCTCCTGGAGATCGCCTGGGAAGGACTGGAGCGGGCCGGCATCGACCCCTCCACGCTGCGGGGCAGCCGCACGGGCGTGTTCATGGGCACCACGGGCCAGGACTACGCGGAGGTCATCAAGGCGTCCGACGAGGACGCCGAGGTGTACTCCACCACCGGCCACGCCGCCAGCGTGATCTCCGGCCGGCTCTCTTACTTCCTGGGCGCCGAGGGCCCGGCGGTCACCGTCGACACCGGCTGCTCCTCGTCGCTCGTCGCCCTGCACCTGGCCGTGCAGGCCCTGCGGGGCGGCGAGTGCTCCCTGGCCCTGGCGGGCGGCGCGTCCGTCATGGCCACGCCCCACCCGTTCATCGCGTTCACCTCACAGAGCGGACTGG
Organism: Streptomyces sp. NPDC087787; assembly: GCF_044743035.1. Taxonomy (NCBI): domain Bacteria; kingdom Bacillati; phylum Actinomycetota; class Actinomycetes; order Kitasatosporales; family Streptomycetaceae; genus Streptomyces; species Streptomyces sp. NPDC087787. Next base: position 11,758 of record NZ_JBIUVQ010000028.1, on the reverse strand, counting down.
CCGCCGACGGCCGCTGCAAGCCGTTCTCCGACGACGCCGACGGCACCGGCTGGGCCGAGGGCGCCGGACTGTTCATCCTGATGCGGCTGTCCGACGCCCAGCGCGAGGGCCGTACGGTCCTCGCCGTGCTGCGCGGCTCCGCCATCAACCAGGACGGCGCCTCCAACGGCCTCACCGCCCCCAACGGCCCGTCCCAGCAGCGGGTCATCCGCGCAGCCCTGGACAGCGCGCACCTGACCGCCGCGGACGTCGACGCGGTCGAGGCGCACGGCACCGGCACCACCCTCGGCGACCCGATCGAGGCGCAGGCGCTGCTCGCCACCTACGGCCAGGACCGTGAGCGGCCGCTGCTGCTCGGCTCCGTCAAGTCGAACATCGGCCACGCCCAGGCCGCCTCCGGCGCCGCCGGCGTGATCAAGATGATCATGGCGATGCGGCACGGTGTGCTGCCGCAGAGCCTCCACGCCGAGCGGCCGACCAGCAACGTCGACTGGACCGCCGGCTCGGTCGAACTCCTCGACCGCGCCGTCGACTGGCCCGAGACCGGCCGAGCCCGCCGGGCCGGTGTCTCCTCCTTCGGCATCAGCGGCACCAACGCCCACCTCATCCTCGAACAGGCCCCCGCCGTGCCCGAGCGCCCCGCCACGGACCCCGCCGTCCGCCCCGCGCTCGTCCCGTGGACCCTGTCCGGCCGCAGCGCCGCCGCGCTCGACGCCCAGCGCGAGCGCCTCGCCGCCCACCTCGCGGGCCACCCGGGCGCCGACCCGCTCGACATCGGCTTCGCGCTCGCCGACGGACGCGCCACCTTCGAGCACCGCGCCGTCCTGCTCTGCGCCGGCACCGACGCCTCGGGCGCCACCGAGATCGCCCACGGCTCGGTCGACGACGGCGCCTCGGCCGTCCTGTTCTCCGGCCAGGGCTCCCAGCGCCTCGGCATGGGCCGCGAACTGCACGCCCGCTTCCCGGTGTTCGCCGAGGCCTTCGACGAGATCGCCGCCCTCCTCGACGGCCACACCGACCGCCCGCTGCGCGACGTCGTCTGGGGCTCCGACGCCGAACTCCTCAACGAGACCGGCTGGACCCAGCCCGCGCTGTTCGCCGTCGAGGTCGCCCTCTACCGCCTCGTCTCCTCCCTGGGCGTCACCCCCGACTACGTCGGCGGCCACTCCGTCGGTGAGATCGCCGCCGCGCATGTCGCCGGGGTGTTCTCGCTGGAGGACGCCTGCCGGCTGGTCGCGGCCCGCGCCCGCCTGATGCAGGAGCTGCCGCGGGGCGGTGCGATGCTCGCGGTGCGTGCCACCGAGGAGGAGGTGCTCCCGCTTCTGACGGAGCGGGTGTCGATCGCCGCGGTCAACGGTCCTTCGTCGGTGGTCGTCGCCGGTGACGAGGACGAGGTCGCCGCGATCGCCGCGCACTTCGAGGCGCAGGACCGCAAGACCACCCGGCTCAGGGTCAGCCACGCCTTCCACTCGCCGCTCATGGACCCGATGCTGGAGGAGTTCCGGAGCGTCGCCCGGGGCCTCACCTACCACGAGCCGCGCATCCCGGTCGTCTCCAACCTGACCGGCACCGTCGCCGACCCCGCCGACCTGTGCACCGCCGACTACTGGGTGCGACACGTCCGCGAGGCCGTACGCTTCGCCGACGGCGTCACCACCCTCGCCGCCCGCGGCGTCACCACCCTCCTCGAAGTCGGCCCCGACGGCGTGCTGTCCGCGATGGCGCAGGAGTCCCTGCCCGAGGGCACCGCCGCCGTCCCGCTGCTGCGCAAGGACCGCCCCGAGGAGGAGTCCGCCCTCACCGGACTCGCCCGGGTGCACGTCCGCGGCCTCACCGTCCGCTGGGCCCGCCTCTTCGACAGCAGCGGCGCCCTCCGCGCCGACCTGCCCACCTACCCCTTCCAGAACCAGCGCTTCTGGCCGGCCGCGGGCCGCTCCACCCAGGACGTCACCGCCGCCGGACTCGGTTCCGCCGACCACCCGCTGCTCGGCGCCGCCGTCGAACTCGCCGACGGCGAAGGGTTCCTGTTCACCAGCAGGCTCTCCGTCCACTCCCACCCCTGGCTCGCCGACCACGGCGTCCAGGGCCGCGCCCTGCTGCCCGGCACCGCCTTCGTCGAACTCGCCATCCGCGCGGGCGACGAGGCCGGCTGCGACCGCGTCGAGGAACTCACCCTCGCCGCCCCGCTGGTGCTCCCCGAGCGCGGCGCCGTCCAGCTCCAGGTCCGGGTGGGCGCCCCTGACCCCGCGGGCCGCCGCCCGCTCGGCATCTTCTCCCGCGTCGAGGACGGCTTCGACCTGCCCTGGTCGCAGCACGCCACCGGTGTCCTCACCACCGGGGCCGGCGCCCCGGACGCCGCCTTCGACGCCACCGTCTGGCCGCCCGCCGGCGCCGAACAGGTCGACCTCGACGGCTGCTACGAGCGCCTCGCCGGCCTCGGCTTCGACTACGGACCCGCCTTCCGGGGCCTGCGCGCCGCCTGGCGCCGCGGCACCGACGTGTTCGCCGAGGTCGCCGTCCCCGAGAACGCGGGCACCGACCCCGCCGACTTCGGCCTGCACCCCGCGCTCCTGGACGCCGCCCAGCACTCCGCCGCCTACACCGACCTCGGCGCCATCAGCCAGGGCGGACTGCCGTTCGCCTGGCAGGGCGTGCACCTCGCCGCGTCCGGCGCCACCACCGTCCGCGCCCGGATCACCTCCGCGGGCGAGGACACCGTCTCCATCGCCGTGTACGACACCGCGGGCGGCACCGTCCTCTCGGTGGACTCCCTGGTCTCCCGCGTCGTCCCCAAGGACACCCCCGGCACCGCGGGGGCCGTCCACCGCGACTCCCTCTTCCAGGTCGAGTGGACCTCGCTGCGCGGCCTCCCCGAGCGCCTCCCGGAGACCGTCGCCCTCGTCGGCGCCGACCCGGCCGGCCTCGCCGACGCGCTGCGCGCCACCGGCGTAAGGGTCGCCTGCCACCCCGACCTGGCCGCGCTGGCCGCGGACACCGCCCCGGTGCCGGAGATCGTCCTCACCGCCGTGCCCGGCGAACAGGACACCCCGGCCGCCGACGCCGCCCACACCACCGCCGCCGCCGTACTCGGCCTGGCCCAGCACTGGCTGACCGAGGACCGGTTCGCCGACGCCCGGCTCGTCCTCGTCACCCGCGACGCCACCGCGGGCCGCGACCTGCCGGCCGCCGCGGCCGCCGGCCTGATCCGCACCGCCCGCACCGAGAACCCCGGCCGCTTCGCCCTCCTGGACCTCGCCACCGACACCCCCGCCGCCCCCGCGGCCCTGGTTGCGGCCCTGGCCGCCGCGTACGACGAACCCGACCTCGCCGTACGCGGCTCCGACGTGCTCACCGCCCGGCTCACCCGGGTGCCCGCGCCCGGCACCCCCGGCGACTGGAACCCGGACGGCACCGTCCTGATCACCGGCGGCACCGGCGGACTCGGCGGCGTCCTCGCCCGCCACCTCGTCACCGAACGCGGCGTCCGCCGGCTGCTGCTCGCCAGCCGCCGCGGCCCGGCCGCCGACGGCGCCGGCGCCCTCGCCGACGAACTCACCGCACTCGGCGCCTCCGTGGACATCGCCGCCTGCGACGTCACCGACCGGGAGGCGCTCACCGCCCTCCTCGCCCGGATACCCGCCGCGCACCCGCTGAGCGCCGTCGTGCACACCGCCGGCGTCGTCGACGACGGCGTCATCGGCTCCCTCACCCCCGAACGCCTCGACACCGTGCTGCGGCCCAAGGCCGACGCCGCCTGGCACCTGCACGACCTCACCCGGGACCTGGACCTCGACGCGTTCGTCCTCTTCTCGTCCGTCGCCGCCACCCTCGGCAGCCCCGGGCAGGGCAACTACGCGGCCGGCAACGCCTTCCTGGACGCACTCGCCGCCCACCGCCACGCCCTCGGCCTGCCCGCCACCTCCCTCGCCTGGGGCCCCTGGACCCAGAGCGTCGGCATGACCGGCAACCTGTCCGACATCGACGTCGAGCGCATCGCACGCTCCGGCATGCCGCCGCTCACCGTCGAACAGGGCCTCGCCCTCTTCGACGCGGCCCTCGCCACCGGCGGCCCCGCCCTCCTGACGGTCCGCCTCGACCTGGCCGTGCTGCGCACCCAGGGCGAGATCGCGCCGCTGCTGCGCGGCCTGATCCGCACCACCGTGCGCCGCGCCGCCGCCCAGGTGTCGGTGACCGCCGACAGCCTGGCCCAGCGACTGGCCGGCCTGGACGCCGCCGCCCGCCGCGAGACCCTCCTCGGCCTGGTCCGCACCCAGATCGCCCAGGTCCTCGGCCACGCCGACGCCGACCAGGTGGAAGCCGCCCGCCAGTTCCAGGACCTCGGCTTCGACTCGCTGACCGCGGTCGAGTTGCGCAACGGCCTCAACGCCGCCACCGGACTGCGCCTGCCCGCGACCATGGTGTTCGACTACCCGACACCGAACGCGCTCGCCGACCACCTGAGCGACGAACTCCTCGGCACCGGCGACGACACACCCCTGCCCACCCCCGCCGGCGCCCTCCCGGCCACCACCGACGACCCGATCGTCATCGTCGGCATGGCCTGCCGCTACCCGGGCGGCGTCACCTCGCCCGAGGACCTGTGGCGCCTGGTCAGCGAGGGCGCCGACGCCACCGGCCCGTTCCCCGTCAACCGCGGCTGGGACGTCGACAACCTCTACGACCCGGACCCCGACCGCCCCGGACACACCTATGTGCGCGCCGGCGGGTTCCTGCACGACGCCGGCTCCTTCGACGCCGACTTCTTCGGCATGAGCCCGCGCGAGGCGCTCTCCACCGACTCCCAGCAGCGCCTGCTGCTCGAACTGTCCTGGGAGGCAGTCGAGCGGGCCGGCATCGACCCGCTCAGCCTGCGCGGCAGCCGCACCGGCGTCTTCGCCGGCGTCATGTACAACGACTACGGCACCATCCTCACCGGCGACGAGTACGAGGCCTTCCGAGGCAACGGCAGCGCCCCCAGCGTCGCCTCCGGCCGCGTCTCGTACACCCTGGGCCTGGAGGGCCCCGCCGTCACCGTCGACACGGCCTGCTCCTCCTCCCTCGTCGGCATGCACCTCGCCGCCCAGGCACTGCGCACGGGGGAGTGCACGCTCGCCCTGGCCGGCGGTGTCACCGTGATGTCGACGCCCAGCACCTTCGTCGACTTCTCCCGCCAGCGCGGCCTCGCCGCCGACGGCCGCTCCAAGGCGTTCGCCGAGGCCGCCGACGGTGTCGCCTGGTCCGAGGGCGTCGGCATGCTCGTCCTGGAGCGCCGGTCCGACGCGATCCGCAACGGCCACGAGATCCTCGCCGTGCTCCGCGGCTCCGCCGTCAACCAGGACGGCGCCTCCAACGGCCTGACCGCCCCCAACGGCCCGTCCCAGCAGCGCGTCATCCGCCAGGCCCTCGCCAGCGGCGGACTGTCCCCCGAGGACGTCGACGTCGTCGAGGCGCACGGCACCGGCACCACCCTGGGCGACCCCATCGAGGCCCAGGCCCTCATCGCCACCTACGGCCGCGACCGCGACCCCGAGCGGCCCCTGTGGCTCGGCTCCGTGAAGTCCAACATCGGCCACACCCAGGCCGCCGCGGGCGTCGCCGGCGTCATCAAGATGATCATGTCGATGCGGCACGGCGTGCTCCCGCGCACCCTGCACGTGGACGCCCCGTCCTCGCACGTCGACTGGGACGCCGGCGCCGTCGAACTGCTCACCGAGCAGACCGAGTGGCCCGAGAACGACCGGGTGCGCCGCGCCGGTGTCTCCTCCTTCGGCATCAGCGGCACCAACGCCCACGTCATCATCGAGCAGCCGGCCGCCACCCCGGCCCAGGCCGCCCCGCGCGACCCCGCCGGGGAACTCCCGGCCACCCCCTGGCCGCTGTCCGCGAAGACCCCCGAGGCCCTGCGCGACCAGGCCGCCCGCCTGCTCGCCCACGTCGAGGCCCACCCCGACGCCCACCCGGCCGACATCGCCTACTCGCTGCTCACCAGCCGCTCCGCCTTCGACCACCGCGCCGTCGTCGCCGGCGCCGACCGCGCCGAGTCGCTGCGCGCCCTCGCGGCCCTCGCCGCCGGGACCGACGACAGCGCGCTGCTGACCGGCACCGCCCGCGGCGGCCGCACCGCGTTCCTGTTCTCGGGCCAGGGTTCGCAGCGGCTCGGGATGGGCCGTGAGCTGTACGGCCGGTTCCCGGTGTTCGCCGAGGCCCTGGACGCCGTACTGGCACTCCTGGACGGCGAGTTGGACGGTTCGCTGCGGGAGGTGATGTGGGGTGAGGACGCCGGTCCGCTGAACGGGACCGGCTGGACCCAGCCCGCCCTCTTCGCGGTCGAGGTCGCCCTCCACCGCCTGATGGAGTCGTGGGGCATACGGCCCGACTACGTGGCCGGTCACTCCATCGGCGAGATAGCCGCCGCGCACGTCGCCGGGGTGCTCTCCCTGGAGGACGCCTGCCGTCTCGTCGCCGCCCGCGCGACCCTCATGCAGGCGCTGCCCGGGGGCGGCGCCATGATCGCCGTCGAGGCCACCGAGGACGAGGTCCGCCCGCTCCTCACCGACGACGTCTCCGTCGCCGCCGTCAACGGACCGTCGTCCGTGGTCGTCTCCGGCACCGAGGCCGCCGCCCTCGCGGTCGCCGCGCACTTCACCGAGCAGGGACGGCGCACCAGCCGGCTGCGCGTCAGCCACGCCTTCCACTCGCCGCTGATGACCCCGATGCTCGACGAGTTCCGGGCGGTGGCCGAAGAACTGACGTTCGCGGCACCGGCGATCCCGGTGGTGTCGAACCTGACCGGCGCCCTCGCCACGGCCGAGGAACTGTGCTCGGCCGACTACTGGGTGCGCCACGTCCGCGAGGCCGTACGGTTCGCCGACTGCGTCGGCACCCTCGGCGAGCACGGCGTCACCACCTTCGTCGAAATCGGCCCCGACGGCGTGCTGTCCGCCATGGCACAGCAGTCCGCCACCGAGGGCACCGTCACCGTGCCGCTGCTGCGCAAGGACCGGGACGAGGAGCAGGCCCTCCTCACCGCGCTGTCCCGGCTGCACGTCCTCGGCATCGACGCCGACTGGACGTCCGCGTTCGCCGGCGCCGGCGCCGCCCGCGTCGACCTGCCGACCTACGCCTTCCAGCACCGCTGGTTCTGGCCCGCTGCCGGAGCGGCACGTCCGCACGACATGCGCGCCGCCGGACTCGGCTCCGCCTCCCACCCGCTGCTCGGCGCCGCGGTGGAACTTCCCGGCGGGGAAGGCGTGCTGCTCACCGGCCGCCTCTCCCTCCAGTCCCACCCCTGGCTCGCCGACCACGCCGTCCACGGCACCGTCCTGCTCCCCGGAACCGCCCTCCTCGACCTCGCGATCCGCGCGGGCGACGAGGCCGGCAGCGCTCACCTCGAGGACCTCACCCTCGCCGCGCCGCTGACCCTGCCGCAGGACGGCGCCGTCCTGCTCCAGGTCCGCGCCGGCGCCGCCGACGACGCCGGCCGCCGCACCGTCACCGTGCACGCCCGCCCCGAGGACGCCACCGACGGCGTCTGGACGCTGCACGCCACCGGCACCCTGTCCGCCACCGCACCCACCGGCACCGGCCTCGACACCACCGTGTGGCCGCCGGCGGGCGCCCAGGCACTCGACACCGACGGCTGCTACGAGCGCTTCGCCGCCCGCGGCTTCGCCTACGGCCCGCTCTTCCAGGGCCTCACCGCCGCCTGGAGCGCGGGGGACGCGCTGTATGCCGAGGTCACGCTGCCCGAGGAGGGCAACGACGACGCGGCCGGCTTCGCCGTGCACCCCGCCCTGCTCGACGCGGCCCTGCACCCCGCGCTGCTCACCGACGACGACGGTGGCCTCCCGTTCTCCTGGGAGGGCGTCAGCCTGCACGCCTCCGGTGCCACCGCACTGCGCGTCCGGCTCGCCCCGGCGGGGCCGAACGCGCTGTCCGTCACCGCCGCCGACCCGGCCGGCCGGCCCGTGGTCTCCATCGCCCGGCTGCTCGCCCGGCCGGTCGACGCCGACCGGCTGACCGGCGACGCCGGACATCTGCGCGACGCGCTCTTCCGCCTCGACTGGACCCCGGTCCCGCTGCCCGACGGCACGGGCTCCGGGAGCCTCGCCCTGCTCGGCCCGGACACCGGTGACCTGGCCGAAGCCCTCGGCGACGGCGCCGTCCGGTATGCGACTCTCGCCGACCTGCTCGCGGCCGACGGGCCCGTTCCCGGTGCCGTACTGGTTCCGCTGACGGCCGGCTCCGACATCGACGACACGCCGGGTTCCGTGCACACGCGGACCGCCGCGGCTCTGGCGCTTCTTCAGGAGTGGGCGGCGGAGGACCGGCTCAGCGGTTCCCGTCTGGTCGTCGTCACCCGAGGAGCCGTCGCCACCGACGACGCCCCGGTGACCGACCTCGCCGCCGCAGCCGTGCTGGGCCTGGTCCGTTCCGCGCAGACCGAGAACCCCGGCGCCTTCGGGTCGGTCGACCTAGACGGTGCCTCCGACTCCGTCCTCATGCGCGCCCTGGCCCTCGACGAGCCGCAGCTCGCGCTGCGCGGCGGCCGTGCCCTCGCCGCCCGCCTGACCCGCGCCACCGCCGACCCCGCCGCCCGGACCGTCTGGTCGCCGGAGGGGACGGTGCTCGTGACCGGTGGAACCGGTGGTCTCGGCGGTCTGGTGGCCCGTCACCTCGTCACGGAGCGCGGGGTGCGGCGTCTGCTGCTGACCAGCCGTTCCGGTCTCGACGCCGCGGGCGCCGGTGAGTTGGTGGCGGAGCTGGAGGGGCTGGGTGCCGAGGTCTCGGTCGCGGCGTGCGACGTCGCCGACCGGGACGCGGTGGCCGCGCTGGTCGCGGAGTACCCGCTCACCGCTGTGGTGCATACGGCGGGCGTCCTTGACGACGGTGTGCTCGGCTCGCTGACCGGTGAGCGGCTTTCCACGGTGCTGCGTCCCAAGGTGGACGGCGCGTGGAACCTGCATGAGGCGACGCGGGACCTGGATCTGGACGCGTTCGTGGTCTTCTCGTCCGTCGCCGGTGTCTTCGGCGGCGCGGGCCAGGCCAACTACGCAGCCGGCAACGCCTTCCTGGACGCGCTCGCCGCCCACCGCCAGGCCCTCGGCCTGCCCGCCGTCTCTCTCGCCTGGGGTCCCTGGCAGCAGGGCGCGGGCATGACGGCCGGGCTCGACGAGCGTGACGTCCGCCGGGCCGCCGAGTCCGGGATGCCGCTCATCACGGTCGAGCAGGGCCTCGCCCTCTTCGACGCCGCTCTCACCACCGGTGAGGCCGCTCTCGTCACCAGCCGCCTGGACCTCGCCGCCTTCCGCGGCCGTCCGGAGATGCCGGCTCTGCTGCGCGGGCTGATCCGTACCCCCGTCCGCCGCGCCGCCGCGACCGGGGCCGCCGAGGGCGCCGACGCCGGACTCGTCCAGCGGCTCGCCCGGCTCGACCGGGAGCAGCGCCACGAGGTCCTGCTGGACCTGGTGCGCGCGAGCGCCGCTCTGGTCCTCGGCCACGCCGCCGGTGCCGACATCGACGCCGACCGTGCCTTCCGCGACCTCGGCTTCGACTCCCTCACGGCCGTCGAACTCCGCAACCGTCTGCGCACCGCGACCGGTCTGCGCCTGTCGGCCACCATGGTCTTCGACCACCCCACTCTGTCCGCGCTCGCCGACCACCTGCTCACCGAGCTGTTCGGCGCCGAGACCGAGCCCCTCACTCCCGTCACGCCGCTGCCGCCGACCGACGACGACCCGATCGTGATCGTCGGCATGGCCTGCCGCTTCCCGGGCGACGTCACCTCGCCCGAGGACCTGTGGCGCCTGGTCAGCGACGGCACCGACGCCATCACCGAATTCCCGGCCAACCGCGGCTGGAACGTGGACAGCCTCTACCACCCGGACCCCGAACACACCGGCACCTCGTACAGCCGCTCCGGCGGCTTCCTGCACGACGCGGGCGACTTCGACCCCGGCTTCTTCGGCATGAGCCCCCGCGAGGCACTGGCGACGGACTCCCAGCAGCGCCTGCTCCTCGAGACCTCCTGGGAGGCCATCGAGCGGGCCGGCATCGACCCGCTCAGCCTCCGTGAGAGCCGCACCGGCGTCTTCGCCGGCGTCATGTACCACGACTACGGCAGCCTGCTGGGCGGCAAGGAGTTCGAGGGCTTCCAGGGCCAGGGCAGCGCGGGCAGCGTGGCCTCCGGCCGGGTCTCGTACACCTTCGGCTTCGAGGGCCCGGCGGTCACCGTCGACACCGCCTGCTCGTCCTCCCTGGTCGCCCTGCACTGGGCCGCCCAGGCACTGCGCTCGGGCGAGTGCTCGCTCGCCCTGGCGGGCGGCGTGACCGTCATGTCGACGCCCAGCACGTTCATCGAGTTCTCCCGCCAGCGCGGTCTCGCTCCCGACGGCCGCTCCAAGGCGTTCGCCGAGTCGGCGGACGGCGTCGGCTGGTCCGAGGGCGTCGGCATGCTCCTGCTGGAGCGGCAGTCCGACGCGATCCGTAACGGCCACGAGATCCTCGCGGTCGTCCGCGGCTCCGCCGTCAACCAGGACGGTGCCTCCAACGGCCTCACGGCCCCCAACGGCCCGTCCCAGCAGCGCGTCATCCGCCAGGCGCTGGCCAGCGGCGGACTCTCGACCGGCGACGTGGACGCCGTCGAGGCGCACGGCACGGGTACGACGCTGGGCGACCCGATCGAGGCCCAGGCCCTGATCGCCACCTACGGCCAGAACCGCACCGACGAGCGGCCCCTGTGGCTCGGCTCGCTGAAGTCGAACATCGGTCACACGCAGGCCGCGGCCGGTGTCGCCGGTGTCATCAAGATGGTCATGGCGATGCGCCACGGCGTGCTGCCGCGCACCCTGCACGTGGACGCACCGTCGTCCCACGTCGACTGGAGCGCCGGCGCCGTCGAACTGCTCACCGAGCAGACCGAGTGGCCCGGGACGGACCGGGTGCGCCGCGCCGGTGTCTCCTCCTTCGGCATCAGCGGCACCAACGCCCACGTCATCCTGGAGCAGCAGGTCGCCGCACCGGCCCCGGAGACGGCCGGAACGGAGGGTGCCGAACCCGCCGTCGTCCCGCTGGTCCTCTCCGCCAAGTCGCCCGAGGCTCTGCGCGACCAGGCCGCCCGCCTGCTCGACACGGTCCGCGAGCGCACGGCGCTGCGCCCGCTCGACCTCGGCCACTCGCTGGCGACCAGCCGTTCCGCGTTCGAGCACCGCGCCGTCGTCCTGGCCGCCGGCCGCCAGGACGCCCTCCGCGCCCTGACCGCCCTCGCCGACGGCGAGGCGGACTCCGCCGCGGTCACCGGCCGCACCCGGTCGGGCCGTCGTGCGGCGCTGTTCTCGGGTCAGGGTTCGCAGCGGCTCGGGATGGGTCGTGAGCTGTATGGCCGTTTCCCGGTGTTCGCGGAGGCCCTGGACACTGTTCTCACCGCTTTGGACGGTGAGTTGGAGGGCTCGCTGCGGGAGGTGATGTGGGGTGAGGACGCCGGTCTGCTGAACGAGACCGGGTGGACTCAGCCCGCGCTGTTCGCGGTTGAGGTGGCGTTGTACCGGCTGGTGGAGTCGTGGGGTGTGCGGCCGGAGTTCGTGGCCGGTCACTCGATCGGCGAGGTTGCGGCGGCGCATGTGGCCGGGGTGTTCTCGCTGGAGGACGCGGCGCGTCTGGTGGCTGCTCGTGGTCGTCTGATGCAGGCGCTGCCGGCCGGTGGTGCGATGGTGGCTGTCCAGGCCACCGAGGACGAGGTCATTCCGTACCTCACCGACGA
>NZ_JBIUVQ010000027.1:0-93167 GCF_044743035.1 Streptomyces sp. NPDC087787 | reverse complement strand
GATACCTCACCCCGCTGGAGATCCGACAGCGACACGAGCAAGAACACGCCCTCGCGGCGTAAGCAACGAGTGTCCAGCATCACGGGGAAAGTCCATCCGGAAGGTGCTGCTGGTGCTACGCCGCAGCCGGCCAGAAGATCGTGACCTCTGCGGGCAAGATCGCCCAACAGGCCGATCTGCCGAAAACCCAATATGAAATGGTCTGCGAACACCGCTTGACATGGACCAAGCCCTCATTCCCCTCATGAGCGGCGGCCGGCTGTTGGGCGAGCGCACATGGTCACGACTGCAAGTGGGCTGTCAGTTCGTCCTCGGCTGGGTGTGGCCGCTCGTTGGGTAGCAGTCGGGTCGCGGAGTCGAGGTCGCAGTTACTGACGAGCGCGTGCATCTCACGGGCGAGGGCGGTCACGTCACTGATGGAGACCGTCCACTCCCGCGTAGCGGCGTACGGCCTCACCAGAGAGCCCGAGTTGCAGTGAGCGATAGGGCAGGGGCTCGAGGCGCAGATCGCGCTCGGGGTTCCACTGGACGTGGGCCGGTGCACGCTTCAACTGACGTTGCCAGGTGCTGCGGTCGGGATACAGCCGACGTACGTAGCTCGACAGGCATGCGTTGCGCAACGCCCACTCGAAGCCGTGGCGAGCGATCTCGGTGGCAAGGACGGTCTCCTGCACCGGCTTCGCGCCCCAGTCGCAGCGGTACATCATCCACAGGAATGACGGCTTGATCCACGTCATTCGGTCCCGCTTCCAGGCAGCGGGGATACGGCCCTGGTGTCCACAGCACGAGATACAGGGGGCACCCACCCCCAGATGCCAACGAGCCCCTTCCGATAGGGAAGGGGCTCAACCGGCTACGCAGTCGGACACGAGTCTGGAACTGCCCCCTCAGATCCACTCCACCTCGGAGACGATCTGTGAGGCGCCTCCGGGGCCTGGCAGCGGCGTCCGAGAGGCCGTGGAAGGCGCCGGCGGGCGAGGACGTACGCCGCCAACCGCGGCTAGCGCAGCAGCCACATCGTCCTCGCTTGCCCCCGCCAGCGCCTCCATCACACGATCGAGCGCCTCGCTCACGTCAGTGCTCGTGACCACTCGAAGTGGGCGCCTGAGCTGCGTTCTTGACCGTCAGCGGCAGCAACTTCTTGCCAGTCGGGCCTACTTGTACCCAGGTATCCATCTGCGGGCACACCCCGCAGTCGAAGCACGGGGTCCAGCGGCAGTCGTCGACCTCTGTTTCGTCGAGGGCGTCCTGCCAGTCCTCCCAGAGCCAGTCCTTGTCGAGGCCGGAGTCGAGGTGGTCCCAGGGGAGGACTTCCTCGTAGGTGCGCTCGCGGGTGGTGTACCAGTCGACGTCCACGCCGAAGGGGACCAGGGCCTTGTCCGCGCAGGCCATCCAGCGGTCGTAGGAGAAGTGCTCGCGCCAGCCGTCGAAGCGGCCGCCGTCGTCGTAGACGGCGCGGATGACGGCGCCGATACGGCGGTCGCCGCGCGAGAGCAGGCCCTCGACGATGCCGGGCTTGCCGTCGTGGTAGCGGAAGCCGATCGAGCGGCCGTACTTCTTGTCGCCGCGGATCTTGTCGCGGAGCCGCTGCAGGCGGGCGTCCGTCTCCTCGGCGGAGAGCTGGGGTGCCCACTGGAACGGGGTGTGCGGCTTGGGGACGAAGCCGCCGATCGAGACCGTGCAGCGGATGTCGTTGGAGCCGGAGACCTCGCGGCCCTTCTGGATCACGCGGGTCGCCATGTCGGCGATCTGGAGGACGTCCTCGTCCGTCTCCGTGGGCAGACCGCACATGAAGTACAGCTTCACCTGGCGCCAGCCGTTGCCGTAGGCCGTGGCGACGGTGCGGATCAGGTCGTCCTCCGAGACCATCTTGTTGATGACCTTGCGGATGCGCTCGGAGCCGCCCTCGGGGGCGAAGGTGAGACCCGAGCGGCGGCCGTTGCGGGTCAGCTCGTTCGCCAGGTCGATGTTGAAGGCGTCCACGCGGGTGGAGGGCAGCGAGAGGCCGATCTTGTCGGCCTCGTAGCGGTCGGCGAGGCCCTTGGCGATGTCGCCGATCTCCGAGTGGTCGGCCGAGGACAGGGAGAGCAGGCCCACCTCCTCGAAGCCCGTGGCCTTCAGACCGGCCTCCACCATGTCGCCGATGCCCGTGATGGAGCGCTCGCGCACCGGCCGGGTGATCATGCCGGCCTGGCAGAAGCGGCATCCCCGAGTGCAGCCGCGGAAGATCTCGACCGACATGCGCTCGTGGACCGTCTCCGCCAGCGGCACCAGCGGCTGCTTCGGGTACGGCCACTCGTCCAGGTCCATCACCGTGTGCTTCGACACGCGCCACGGGACGCCCGACTTGTTGGGCACCACGCGGCCGATGCGGCCGTCGGGCAGGTATTCGACGTCGTAGAAGCCGGGCACGTACACCCCGCCCGTCCGCGCCAGGCGGAAGAGGAGTTCCTCGCGCCCGCCCGGGCGGCCCTCCGCCTTCCAGGCGCGGATGATCTCCGTGACCTCCAGCACCGCCTGCTCGCCGTCGCCGATGACCGCGCAGTCGATGAAGTCGGCGATCGGCTCGGGGTTGAAGGCCGCGTGGCCGCCCGCCATCACGATCGGGTCGTCGAGCGTGCGGTCCCTGGCCTCCAGGGGGATCCCGGCCAGGTCCAGGGCCGTCAGCATGTTGGTGTAGCCCAGCTCCGTGGAGAAGGACAGGCCGAAGACGTCGAAGGCCTTCACCGGGCGGTGACCGTCCACCGTGAACTGCGGGACGCCGTGCTCCCGCATCAGCGCCTCCAGGTCGGGCCACACACTGTAGGTGCGCTCGGCCAGGACACCCTCGCGCTCGTTGAGGACCTCGTAGAGGATCATGACGCCCTGGTTGGGCAGGCCGACCTCGTAGGCGTCCGGGTACATGAGCGCCCAGCGGACGTCACAGGACTCCCAGGGCTTGACCGTGGAGTTGAGTTCTCCGCCGACGTACTGGATCGGCTTCTGCACATGCGGGAGCAGAGCTTCGAGCTGCGGGAACACGGACTCGACGGTCTCTGCGGCTTCGGCAGGCATCTCGACGGACCTTTGTGAGCTGACAGGGGTGACCATCAAGCGTAACCCGGTCCCGGGACTGCCCCGAACGTCCGTAAGGCGGTCGCGGGGAGCGTTCAGAGGGCCGGCCTCTTCTTGGCCTTGCTCCCCTTCCCCTTCCTGTCCTTCTCGATCGCCCGCCAGGTGTCCGGCAGCCGCGCCTCCAGCTCGGCGGCCCGCTGCTCCTCGCGCCCGTAGAGCACCCCGTACGTGAAGGCGCTCTCCCCCGCCGCGTGCGCCTGTCCGGCCAGTTCGCGCAGGGTGCGGCGGGCCATGACGCTGTCCTGGTGGTCGCCGAGCAGACTCTGCAGCGACTTCGCCGCCTTCACCAGGCCGGAGGCCGGATCGCCGAGGACGGGCACGGCCGCCTCGGCCGCGTACCGGGTGGCCTTGGCCCTCTTGCGGGCCTCGTGCAGGGCGAGGTCGCGATCGCGGCCCGGTGGCTGGTCGAGGGCGTGCTGGAGCAGGGCGGAGAGCGTCGCGAGGTCCTTGCGCACGGCCTTGGCGATCACCTTGGCCGGTTTGCCGGCGGCCGCCGGGCGCAGCGGCGGGTCGGCCAGCAGGGCGTCCAGTGCGTCGAGGAGGGCCAGATGGCGGTCGCTGTCGAGGTCGGCGACGAGCCGTCGGCGCGCGTCGTCGTGGGCGGTTCCCGACCAGGTGCGCAGCCGGGTGCGGACGGGGCCGGTGACCAGGGTGTAGGGCAGGTCGTCGAGGGCGGCGGTGAGGCGTTCGGTGAGGACTTCCTGGTCGCGGTCGCGGCCGAGTTCGTTGGCGAGCCGTTTCAGTTCCGCGCGGAGCGGGTCGGTGGCGGTCCGGTCCAGGACCGTGCGGTAGGTGCGCAGGGCGCTGCGCAGGCGGCGGGTGGCGACGCGCATGCGGTGGACGGAGTCGTATTCGTCGCGGCGTACGGCGGGGTCGAGTGCGACGAGGGCGTCGCGCTGGGCGCGCAGGTAGGCGAGGACGTGGTCGCCGGCCGTTTTCGGGGTCTTGTGCCGGGCCGGTGCGGGGCCGGGGTGGTCCGGCGGGGCGGTCTCGGTCAGGGCGCGGGCCAGTTTGGAGGGGGCCCGGGAGGGCCGTACGCCCGCCTCGCGCAGGCGGGCGTCGACGGCGTCGAGGAGGGCCGGGTCGCCGTCGTCGGCGAGTTCCACCTCGATCTCGGTCCACTGGGCCGCGCCGCGGTGGCCGGTCAGCCGTTCGGCGCGTACGGCGTCGACGGCGACCTCGGCGAGCGGGGTGCCGTCGGCGTCGACGAGGTGGCGGGTGCCGCGCCGGGTGCGGAGGCGGACCAGCGGGAGCAGTTCGCCGTCGCGGACGCGGGAGCGGACGAGCGCGGCGAGGGCGGGTGGCACGGTGTCGGAGAGGGGGGCGTGGATCTCGTCGCGTACGCCGGTGGTGACCGGGAGCTTGAGGTGCCAGCCCGCGTCGTGGCCGCCGGTGCGGCGGCGCAGGGTGAGTCCGTCGGCGGTGAGTCGTTCGTCGGGGGTGTCGTAGTAGACGGCGTCGAGTTCGGCGGCGCCCTGGTCGACCACGGCTGTGACCGGACCGACGCCGGTCAGGACGCCGGTCAGGTCGGGCGGCCCGCCGTCGCCGGTCTCGTACTTCCGCTCGATCTCCCTTTTCGCCTTCATGTCCGCCACGACCTTCATGTCCGCCATGACCCGAATCTAGTGCGGGTACGGGTCCGGCGGCAGGTGTCCGGGGCGCGGGTCGCCGCTACGCCGACATGGGCCGCTGCACTCTGATCGACTGGAGCAGTCCGATCGCCACCCAGACCGCGAACATCGACGAGCCGCCGTAGGAGACGAAGGGCAGGGGCAGGCCGGTGACCGGCATGATGCCGAGGGTCATGCCGACGTTCTCGAAGGACTGGAAGGCGAACCAGGCGACGATTCCGGCGGCGACGATGGTGCCGTAGAGCTCGGTCGTCTCGCGGGCGATGCGGCAGGCGCGCCAGAGTACGACGCCGAGCAGCACGATGATCAGTCCGGCGCCGGCGAAGCCGAGTTCCTCGCCCGCGACCGTGAAGACGAAGTCGGTCTGCTGTTCGGGGACGAACTGGCCGGTGGTCTGGGAGCCGTGGAAGAGGCCCGCGCCGGTCAGACCGCCGGAGCCGATGGCGATGCGGGCCTGGTTGGTGTTGTAGCCGACGCCGGCCGGGTCGAGGCTGGGGTTGGCGAAGGCGGCGAACCGGTTGATCTGGTACTCGTCCAGGATGTGCAGCTGCCAGACGGCGACGCAGCCGACGACGCCCGCGGTGAGCAGGCCGAAGATCCAGCGGTTGGAGGCGCCGGAGGCGAGCAGCACGCCCAGGATGATGGTGAGCAGGACGAGGACCGTGCCGAGGTCGGGCATGAGCAGCACGACCATGATCGGTACTGCGGCCAGTCCGAGCGACTGGATGACCGTGCGGTGGTCGGGGTACATCTTGTCGCCCGCGTCGACCCGGGCGGCGAGCAGCATCGCCATGCCGAGGATGATCGTGACCTTGACGAACTCGGAGGGCTGGAGGGAGAAGCCGCCGCCGAGGACGATCCAGTTGCGGTTGCCGTTGATGGTGGCGCCGAGCGGGGTGAGCACCAGCAGCACGCCGGCGACCGAGAGCCCGTACAGGATCGGCACGACGTTGCGCAGGGTGCGGTGGCCGAGCCAGACGGTGCCGATCATGAGGGCGAACCCGATGCCGGTGTTCATCAGGTGCCGGATCAGGAAGTAGTACGGGTCGCCCTGGTTGATGCCGGTGCGGTTGCGGGTGGCGGAGTAGATCAGGGCGGCGCCGATCGCGGACAGCGCGAGCGCGCAGAACAGTATCGGCCAGTCGAGCCGGCGGGCGGCCGAGTCGCGGGCGAAGACCCGTGTCCAGCCGCCCCGTTGGGGGCCGTATCCGGAGATGGAGAAGCTGTTCGCGCCGGTCATGCGGTGGTCCTCCGGCTTCCGCTTCGGCGCTGGCGCCTACGGGTCTGGCGGTTGCCTGTGGTGGGCGAGGCGGTGGTCGCCGGCGGCAGTTGGTCGTTGGGCGTGGTGCCGCCCTGCTGGTCGCCGGCCGTGGTGCCGCCCTGCTGGTCGCCGGCCGTGGTGCCGCCCTGCTGGCCGTTCGGCGCGGCGCCGCCCTGCTCGGCGGCCTGCTTGGCGTTCTCCTCCTGGTCCTTGGCCGGGTCGGCGGGGACCTTCGGGGCGGCGATCGAGCCGTCGGACCGGATCTGCGGCAGGCTCTTCTGCGGGGTGGGCAGCAGGGCCTTCTTGTTGTCGATGGAGCCGTCGCCCTGGACGCCGTACATGGCGCTGTAGATGTTGCGGACCGCCTCACCGGAGGCGCCGGAGCCGGTACCGGCCTGGGCGATGGTCATGATGACCGAGTAGTCCTTGGTGTAGGTGGCCAGCCAGGAGGTGGTCTGCTTGCCGTAGACCTCGGCGGTACCGGTCTTGGCGTGCAGCGGGATCTTGTCCTGCGGCCAGCCGGCGAACTTCCAGGCGGCGGTACCGCGGATGGCCACGCCGGCCAGGGCCTGGTCCATCATGTTGCGGGTGGCCTGGGTGATGGGCAGCTTGCCGTGGGACTTGGGCTTGATCTCGGTGACGTTCCTGCCGTCGGGGCTGACGATCGCCTTGCCGATGGTCGGCGTGTACATGGTGCCGCCGTTGGAGATCGCGCCGTAGATCACGGCCTCCTGGATCGGGGTGACGAGGGTGTCGCCCTGGCCGATGGAGTAGTTGATCGAGTCGCCCTCGCGCAGCCTGTTGCCCTCCAGGCAGTTCTCGTACGCGATCTTCTCGACGTAGCTGCCGTCCTTCTTGCCGGTCTTGCACCAGCCGTCCTTGTTGGCCTCCCAGTACCGCTGCTTCCACTCGCGGTCGGGGACGCGGCCGGTGACCTCGTTGGGCAGGTCGACGCCGGTCTCCTTGCCGAGGCCGAACTGGTGGGCGGCCTTGTAGAAGTAGTCCTTGGGCTTGCCCTTCTTGGGGTTGATGCCGCCGTCCTTCTTCCACTCGTTGTCCGAGAGGTAGTAGAAGACGGTGTCGCAGGAGACCTCCAGGGCCCGGCCGAGCGAGATCGGGCCGAAGTTCTCCCCCTCGAAGTTCTTGAAGACCTGGTTGCCGACCGAGTAGGAGCTGACGCAGGGGTAGTTGCCGTTGAAGTCGTAGCCGGCCTCGACCGCGGCGGCCGTGGAGACCACCTTGAAGGTGGAGCCGGGCGCGGACTGCCCCTGGATGGCCCGGTTGAGCAGCGGGTAGTTGGAGTTCTTGCCGGTGAGCGCCTTGTAGTCCTTGGAGGAGATGCCGCCGACCCAGGCGTTCGGGTCGTACGTGGGCGCGGACGCCATGGCGACGATGCGGCCGGTCTTGGCCTCCATCACGACGACGGCCCCGGAGTCGGCCTTGTAGTTCCTGTTGGTGTTCTTGTCCCACTGGGTCCGGGCGGCCTTCATCGCCTTGTCCAGCTCGTACTCGGCGATCCGCTGGACGCGGGAGTCGATGCTGGTGACCAGGCTGGAGCCGGTCTCTGCCGGGTCCGACTTGGACTTGCCGATGACGCGGCCGAGGTTGTCGACCTCGTAGCGGGTGACGCCGGCCTTGCCGCGCAGCTCCCGGTCGTACTGCCGTTCAAGGCCGGAGCGGCCGACCATGTCGGAGCGCAGGTAGGGCGAGTCGGTGTCCTTGGCCCGCTGGATCTCCTCGTCGGTGACCGGTGAGAGGTAGCCGAGGACCTGCGCGGAGTTGGACTTGCCGGGCCCGGGGTAGCGGCGCACGGCCTCGGGTTCGGCGGTGATGCCGGGGAAGTCCTCGGCGCGTTCGCGGATCTGCAGGGCCTGGCGCGGGGTGGCCTCGTCGGTGATGGGGATGGGCTGGTACGGCGAGCCGTTCCAGCAGGGCTGCGGCGTCTTGGCGTCGCACAGCCGGACCTTCAGCATGACCTCGTCGACGTCCATGCCGAGGACGCCGGCGAGCTTGGTCAGGACCGCCTTGCCGTCGTCCTTCTGCTTGAGCAGGTCGGTGCGGGAGGCGGAGACCACCAGCCGGGTCTCGTTGTCGGCCAGCGGCACACCTCGGGCGTCCAGGATGGAGCCGCGCACGGCGGGCTGGACGACCTGCTGGACGTGGTTGCCGGAGGCCTCCTTCTGGTAGTGGGCGCCCTCGCGGATCTGGAGGTACCACAGCCGGCCGCCGAGCGTGCCGAGCAGGGAGAGGACGAGGATCTGGATGACGACGAGCCGGGTCTGGACGCGTGGGGTCCTGCCGGTCTCGGGAATGTTTGTCATGGGTGCTGCCTCCCCCTCTCAGTGCGTGTAACGGACCGGTGCGGCCGGTGCAGCGGCCGACTGCCGTGCTCTCACGGGCGCTTGACCCCCTTGATGCGGCCGACCCGGGTGGTGCGGGTGCGGGCCTTGGCCTTCAGGCTGCCGAGCGCGCCGCGCCGGCCGCCGATGCTCAGCCCGGTGCCGGAGGAGAGCCAGCCGGAGGAGATGTCGGTCTTCTGGCCGGCGGAGCCGGTGTCGGCGAGGGGATCGTTCTCCGCGCGCCTGGCCAGCCACATGATGCCGGGGACGACGAAGGGCGCGAGCAGCAGGTCGTACACGGCGGCCGTCAGCAGCAGTCCGCCCAGGCCGACATGGCGGGCCGCGGTGTCGCCGACGAGGGCGCCGACGCCCGCGTACAGCAGGGTGGAGCCGAGGGCGGCGCCCACCACCACGGCCATGGGGCCGGTGGCCGACTTGACCTGGCCGTTCTCGGGCTTGATGAGTCCGGCGAGGTAGCCGATGACGCACAGCACGAGCGCGTAGCGGCCGGCGGCGTGGTCGGCGGGCGGGGCGATGTCGGCGAGCAGTCCGGCGCCGAAGCCCACGAGGGCGCCGCCGACATGGCCGTAGACCATGGCCAGGCCGAGCACGGTGAGCAGCAGCAGGTCGGGGACGGCGCCGGGCAGGTGCAGCCGGGACAGGACGCTCACCTGGATCACCAGGGCGACGACGACCAGCGCGGTGGAGAGCAGGATCCGGTTGATGCGCATGGGACGTGAGGCTCCTACTGCTGCGGCCGGTCGGGGGCGTAGGCGTCGGCGGAGGGGGTGACCGTCACGGTCACCGTGGGCGTCGGGGTGGGCTTGGGCTTCGGCGGCAGGACCTCGTCGCGCGGGTCCTTCTTCGGGGCCTGGACGACGACGCCGACGACGTCGAGTTTGGAGAAGCCGACGAACGGCGTGACGTAGACCGTGCGGGTCAGGTCGCCGCCGGAGGGGTCGACGCGGGAGACGACACCGACCGGGACGCCCGGCACGAAGGGCTTGTCGGCCTGGGAGCCGAAGGTGACCATGCGGTCGCCCTTCTTCACGTCCGACTTGCCGTTGAGGAGTTGCACGCGCAGCGGCCG
Organism: Streptomyces sp. NPDC087787; assembly: GCF_044743035.1. Classification (NCBI taxonomy): domain Bacteria; kingdom Bacillati; phylum Actinomycetota; class Actinomycetes; order Kitasatosporales; family Streptomycetaceae; genus Streptomyces; species Streptomyces sp. NPDC087787. The sequence continues at coordinate 83,732 of NZ_JBIUVQ010000027.1, read as the reverse complement.
GTCGCCCTGGCCGGAGGCGAAGCCGAGTTCGTCGCTGCCCTCCATCCGGGTGCCGACGGTGAAGTCGGGGTCGTTGGCGAGCAGCACGGTGGAGGTGCTGGGGCCCACGGTGGTGACGCGGCCGACCAGTCCGTCGGCGTTGAGGACGGTCATGTCGCGCTGGATGCCGTCGGAGGCGCCCGCGTCGATGGTGATGGTCCAGGAGAAGCCCTGGGTCGCCCCTATGGCGATGACCTGGGCGCCCTTGATGCCGTACTGGCCCTCGCCGGCCAGCTTCAGCATCTTGTTCAGCTGGGTGAGGCGGCTGCGCTTGCGGTCGTCGCTGCCGAGTTCGGCCTTGAGGGCGGCGTTCTCCTTCTCCAGCGCGGCGAGCCGGTCGTGGCGTTCGCCGGAGTCGCGGACCGCGGAGACCGCGTTGCCGACCGGGTTCACCGCGGCCGACACGCCGTTCTCGATCGGACCGAAGACGGTGGCGGCGGCCTGCCGGGCACCGTCCACCGGGGAGTTCTCCCCGCCGCGGATGTCCACCGTGATCAGCGCGAACGCGATGGCGATCAGCAGCACCAGGAGCAGCCGGCTCTCTTTCGTGTCCCTCACGTGCGGCGGCCGTGCCTTCCTCATAGGAACTGGGTGGCCCCGGCGAAGCGCGGTCTGCGCGCGCCATCCCAAGGGGCCCGCTTGCGGGAGCTTAAGCCTCTATATCAACGATCCGCCGTACGAGAAAAGATCATCTCGTACGGCGGAGTCGAAGAGTTGTGTCATCTGCGGGGCTGGGCGTCGAGTACCTGCTGGAGCGCCTCGAACTCCTCGACGCACTTGCCCGAGCCGAGCGCCACGCTGTCCAGCGGGTCCTCGGCGATGTGGATCGGCATGCCGGTCTCACTGCGCAGCCGCTCGTCCAGTCCGCGCAGCAGTGCGCCGCCGCCGGTCAGAACGATTCCGCGGTCCATGATGTCGCCGGACAGCTCCGGCGGGCACTTGTCGAGCGTCGTCTTGACCGCGTCGACGATCGCGTTGACCGGTTCCTCGATCGCCCTGCGCACTTCGGCGGCCGAGATGACGACGGTCTTCGGCAGGCCGGAGACGAGGTCCCGGCCGCGGATTTCGGTGTGCTCGTCGGAGTCGAGGTCGTACGCCGAACCGATCGTGAGCTTGATCTGTTCGGCCGTCCGCTCACCCAGCAGAAGGGAGTACTCCTTCTTGACGTGCTGGATGATGGCGTTGTCCAGTTCGTCGCCCGCGACGCGGATGGACTGGGCGGTGACGATGCCGCCGAGCGAGATGACCGCGACCTCCGTGGTGCCGCCGCCGATGTCCACCACCATGTTGCCCGTGGCCTCGTGGACCGGCAGGCCGGAGCCGATGGCCGCGGCCATCGGCTCCTCGATGATGTGCACCTGGCGCGCGCCGGCCTGGGACGAGGCCTCGATGACGGCGCGGCGCTCGACACCGGTGATTCCGGAGGGCACGCAGACGACGACGCGCGGACGAGCCAGGTACCGCCGCTTGTGGATCTTCAGGATGAAGTAGCGGAGCATCCGCTCGGTGATCTCGAAGTCCGCGATCACGCCGTCCTTGAGCGGACGCACGGCGACGATGTTGCCCGGCGTGCGCCCGATCATCTTCTTCGCCTCGGCGCCGACCGCGAGGATCCCACCGGTGTTGGTGTTGATCGCGACGACGGACGGCTCGTTGAGTACGATCCCGCGACCCCTGACGTACACCAGCGTGTTGGCGGTCCCGAGGTCGACAGCCATGTCACGGCCGATGAACGACATTGAGTTCCCCATCAGGATTCGTCTGGCCTTCCCTGGGAGCTTTTGACGGCGGTTCAGGTACGGCGAGGTGGGTGCTGTGGCGTGAAGGCTTCCATCGTAGACGCGCCTGCACGAACACTGCGCGAGGGTCTTCGCCATTGTCAGCAGATGGCGTACCGACCCGCTTGTGGAGACGGTCCATCGGGGGCACTCGTTCCCCCGATCGGCACCGCGTATGCCATCGGGCGGCCGGGTTCGCGCGGCCGCCCAGGTCAGGCGGACTGCCGAGCTGACGGGTCGTCAGCCCGGCGGGGCCGGGGAGGGCTGTCGGGGGGTCAGCCGCGGCCCGGGAAGAAGATCTTCACCTCGCGCTCGGCGGACTCCTCGGAGTCCGAGGCGTGGATCAGGTTCTCCCGGACGATCACGCCGTAGTCGCCGCGGATCGAGCCGGGGGCGGCGGCGATCGGGTCGGTCGGGCCGGCCAGCGCGCGCACGCCCTCGATGACCCGCTCGCCCTCGACGATCATGACGACGACCGGGCCGGAGGCCATGAACACCATCAGCGGCTCGTAGAAGGGCTTGCCCTTGTGCTCGCCGTAGTGCTGCTCCAGGGTCTCCGTGTCCAGGGTGCGCAGGTCCAGCGCGGTGATCTGCCAGCCGGCCTTGCGCTCGATACGGCTGATGATCTCGCCGGTCAGGCCACGACGGACGGCGTCGGGCTTGAGGATGACGAGGGTGCGCTGGGTCACGGGTGGCTCCTTCACCTGGCAGATGTGCGGTGGGACGAGGTTACAGGGCGTGTCGCCGTTCCTGTCACGCAGCGTCAGCCGGAGGGCCGGCCTCGGCGGCCTGCGCCGCGAATCTGGCCTTGGCCTCCTCGATCTTCCGCCCGAAGTGCACCGAGGCCCACCACAGGGCCGCGAAGATCACGCCGAGGAAGTACATCGTCGGCACGACCAGACCGGAGGCGATCAGCGCGGCCTGGAGCACCCAGCCGAGGACCACGCCGCTGGGCCGGGTCACCACGCCGCACAGCAGCAGGCACAGCAGCATCGCGATGCCGCTGACCGTCCATACCGCCGCCATGGACAGGCCGGGGTCCTTCATCGCGACCAGCGCGGCGAAGCCGATGACGAAGAACTCGCCGATCAGGGTCGAGGAACACAGCGTACGCACGAGAAGTCAGCCTCTCCCCAGGAGCAGTCGGGCCTCACCGACGGTGATGACGGAGCCGGTGACGAGTACACCGCCGCCGGAGAACTCGCCCTCCTCCTCGGCGAGCGTGATCGCGGCCTCCAGCGCGTCCGGCAGCCGCGGCTCGACCTGGACCCGGTCCTCGCCGAACACCTCGACGGCGAGCGTGGCCAGTTCGTCGGCGTCCATCGCGCGGTGGCTGGAGTTCTGCGTCACCACGATCTCCGCGAAGATCGGTTCGAAGGCCTCCAGCAGACCGCGCACGTTCTTGTCGCCGCTGGCCCCGACCACTCCGATCAGACGGCTGAAGTCGAACGCCTCCTGGACCGCCTCGGCGGTCACCCGCGCGCCCGCCGGGTTGTGCGCGGCGTCCAGCACCACGGTCGGCGAGCGCCGTACGACCTCCATGCGGCCCGGCGAGGCGACGGACGCGAACGCCTTGCGCACGGTCTCCGGGTCCAGCGACTCGGCGCGCTGGGCGCCGACGCCGAAGAACGCCTCGACGGCGGCGAGCGCCACGGCGGCGTTGTGCGCCTGGTGGGCGCCGTGCAGCGGCAGGTACACCTCGGGGTACTCGCCGCCCAGGCCGCGCAGGGTCAGCAGCTGCCCGCCCACGGCCACCCGGCGGGCCACGACGCCGAACTCCAGCCCCTCGCGGGCGACCGTGGCGTCGACGTCCACGGCCTTCTTCAGCAGCGCCTGGGCGGCGTCCACCGGCTGCTGGGCCATGATCACGGTGGCGCCCTGCTTGATGATGCCGGCCTTCTCGCCCGCGATCTCGCCCGGCGTGGAGCCCAGGCGGTCGGTGTGGTCCAGGTCAATGGGGGTCACCACGGCGACGTCACCGTCGATGACGTTCGTGGCGTCCCAGCTGCCGCCCATCCCGACCTCGACGACGGCCACGTCGACCGGCGCGTCGGCGAAGGCGGCGTACGCCATGCCGGTCAGCACCTCGAAGAAGGACAGCCGGTACTCCTGCGAGGCGTCGACCATCTCCACGTACGGCTTGATGTCCTGGTACGTCTCGACGAACCGCTCGGCGGAGACCGGGGCGCCGTCCAGGCTGATCCGCTCGGTGATCGACTGCACGTGCGGGGAGGTGTACCGGCCGGTGCGCAGGTCGAAGGCGCCGAGCAGGGCCTCGATCATGCGGGCGGTGGAGGTCTTGCCGTTGGTGCCGGTGATGTGGATCGACGGGTACGACCGCTGCGGCTCGCCCAGCACGTCCATCAGCGCGGCGATCCGGCTGACCGAGGGCTCCAGCTTGGTCTCGCCCCAGCGGGTGGCCAGCTCCCCCTCGACCTCGCGCAGCGCCTGGTCCACCTCGGGGTCCTCCGGACGCCCGGGTACGTCCGCCTGCGGCGGCCCGCCCTGCGTGCGCAGGGTACGGCTGCCGGCCTCGATCACCGCGAGATCGGGGTCGCGGGTGGTCTCGGCCTCGATGATCTCGTCGAAGGAGTCGAGGGGGTCGGGCTGACCGCTGCGGTCCGGGGGGAGCTCACTCACGAGGCCAGTGTACGGAGGGCCGCCGACATACATGGGCGAAGGCCCCCGGAGCCGACCCCGGGGGCCTTCGCCGCCCTGCTCCCCGTGCTTGCGGGGTACTGCCCGTGCGCTACGCCTGCGGCAGCCGCTCCAGCTGCGCGGCGATCCGGGCGATGTCCTCCTCGGCCTTGGCCAGGCGGCCCCGGATCTTCTCCACGACGTTGTCCGGGGCCTTGGCCAGGAAGGCCTCGTTGCCGAGCTTCGCCGTCGCCTGGGCCTTCTCCTTCTCGGCGTTGGCCAAGTCCTTGGCGAGGCGCTTGCGCTCCGCCGCCACGTCGATGGTCCCGGAGAGGTCGAGGGCCACCTCGGCGCCGGAGACCGGGAGCGTCGCCGTCGCGGTGAAGGCGTCGCCCTCCGGCTGGAGGCGCAGCAGCTGGCGGATGGCGGCCTCGTGCGGCGCCAGTGCCGTGCCGTCGAGGGTCAGCCGGGCCGGGACACGCTGGCCGGGCTGGAGGCCTTGATCGGCGCGGAAACGGCGGACCTCGGTGATGACCGACTGGAGGGACTCGATCTCCTTCTCGGCGCCCGCGTCCCGGAAGCCGCTGTCGGCCGGCCATTCGGCGACGACGACGGACTCGCCGCCGGTCAGCGTCGTCCACAGGGTCTCCGTGACGAACGGGACCACCGGGTGCAGCAGCTTCAACGTGACGTCGAGGACCTCGCCCAGGACGCGTTTGGAGACCTCGGCCGGCTCCCCGCCCGCCTGGAACGTCGTCTTGGACAGCTCGACGTACCAGTCGAAGACCTCGTCCCAGGCGAAGTGGAACAGCGTGTCCGACAGCTTGGCGAACTGGAAGTCCTCGTAGTACGCGTCCACTTCGGCGACGACCGAGTTCAGCCGGGACAGGATCCAGCGGTCGGTCGCCGACATCTTCGAGGCGTCCGGCAGCGGTCCGTCCACCGTCGCGCCGTTCATCAGCGCGAAGCGGGTGGCGTTCCAGATCTTGTTGGCGAAGTTGCGCGAGCCCTGGACCCAGTCCTCGCCGATCGGGACGTCGACGCCGGGGTTGGCGCCGCGGGCGAGGGTGAACCGGAGGGCGTCGGAGCCGTACTTGTCCATCCAGTCCAGCGGGTTGACCGCGTTGCCGAAGGACTTCGACATCTTCTTGCCGAACTGGTCGCGGACCATGCCGTGCAGGGCGATGGTGTGGAACGGCGGGGTGCCGTCCATCGCGTAGAGGCCGAACATCATCATCCGGGCGACCCAGAAGAAGAGGATGTCGTAGCCGGTGACCAGGACGGAGTTCGGGTAGAACTTCGCGAGGCTCTCGGTCTGTTCGGGCCAGCCGAGGGTGGAGAACGGCCACAGGCCGGAGGAGAACCAGGTGTCGAGGACGTCGGTGTCCTGCTTCCAGCCCTCGGCCTCGGTGCCGGGCGGCTGCTCGTCGGGTCCGACGCAGACGACCTCGCCGTTGGGCCCGTACCAGACGGGGATGCGGTGGCCCCACCACAACTGCCGCGAGATGCACCAGTCGTGGAGGTTGTCGACCCAGTCGAAGTACCGCTTCTCCATCTCCTGCGGATGGATCTTGACGCGGCCGTCCCGGACGGCGTCGCCGGCGGCCTTGGCCAGCGGGCCGACCTTGACCCACCACTGCATGGACAGGCGCGGCTCGACGGTGGTCTTGCAGCGCGAGCAGTGGCCGACGGAGTGGACGTACGGGCGCTTCTCCGCGACGATCCGGCCCTCGGCGCGCAGCGCGCCGACGATGGCGGAGCGGGCCTCGAAGCGGTCCAGGCCCTGGAAGGGGCCGTGGACGGTGATGACGGCGTGCTCGTCCATCACGGTGATGGCGGGCAGGTCGTGGCGCCGGCCGATCTCGAAGTCGTTCGGGTCGTGGGCCGGGGTGACCTTGACGGCGCCGGTGCCGAACTCCGGGTCGACGTGCTCGTCCGCGACGACCGGGATGGAACGGTCGGTCAGCGGCAGCTTGATGAGCTTGCCGACGAGGTGGCGGTAGCGCTCGTCGTCGGGGTGAACGGCGACGGCGGTGTCACCGAGCATGGTCTCGGCACGGGTGGTGGCGACGACGATGGTGTCGTCCCCGTCGCCGTACGTCATCGAGACGAGCTCGCCGTCGTCGTCCTGGTACTCGACCTCGATGTCGGAGATGGCGGTCAGGCACCGGGGGCACCAGTTGATGATGCGCTCGGCGCGGTAGATCAGCTCGTCGTCGTAGAGCCGCTTGAAGATGGTCTGAACGGCCTGCGACAGACCCTCGTCCATGGTGAAGCGCTCACGGGACCAGGCGACGCCGTCGCCGAGGCGGCGCATCTGGCCGGAGATCTGCCCGCCGGACTCGTTCTTCCACTGCCAGACGCGCTCGACGAAGGCCTCGCGGCCGAGGTCGTGCCGGGACTTGCCCTCCTTGCCGAGTTCACGCTCGACGACGTTCTGGGTGGCGATGCCGGCGTGGTCCATGCCGGGCTGCCACAGCGTCTCGTAGCCCTGCATCCGCTTGCGGCGCGTGAGGGCGTCGATGAGCGTGTGCTCGAAGGCGTGCCCCAGGTGGAGCGAGCCCGTGACGTTCGGCGGCGGGATGACGACGGTGAACGGCGGCTTGTCGCTCTTCGCGTCCGCCTCGAAATAGCCCCGCTCCACCCAGCGCTCGTACAGCGGCCCCTCTACGTCGGCCGGCGCGTACTGGGTCGGCAGTTCGGTGTCGGGCGCTGGTGGCTGCTGCTGAGCGTTCTCGGTCACGGGGTCAGTTTAGATGCGTCACCGCGCCGTCCCGAACCGCATTTGTTTCGTAACGGTGGCGGCCCCGATGACATGGTGTGGGCGCACCTGGGCCAGGATGTCAGGGACACATAAGCATCTGGAGGGGAACCCAGGAAATGAGCGAGAACCAGCCGGGCCCGTACGGCGGGCAGCCCCAGCAGCCCGGGCCGTACGGTCAGCCTGGGCCCTACGGCCAGCAGCCGCCGCAGGGACCGCCCCAGCCCGGCTACGGCTACCCCCAGCAGGCCCCTCCCCCCCAGCCGCAGCCCGGCTACGGCTACCCGCAGCAGCCCGCCGCGCCGGGCGTCCCGCCCCAGCCGAACCCCTACGGCCAGCAGCCTCCCTACGGCCAGCAGCCCCCGTACGGCCAGCCTCCCTACGGCGGCGCCCCGCAGCCCCCGGCCGCCGGTGGCGGCGGCAGGAAGACGGGCCTGATCATCGGCGCGGTGGCGGTCGTCGCGGCGATCGCGGTGGGCGCGTACTTCGTGATCGGCGGGGGCGGCGGCTCCGGCATCAAGGACGACGGTCCGCACAAGCTGACGACGCCGGCGACGGTGCTGGGCGGGGAGTACAAGAAGGGCCCGAGCGACGACTCCGACGGCATGACCAAGTCCGACCTCAAGGATGCCGAGAAGTGGGGCGTGAAGAACCCCCAGGACGTCAGTGCCGGTTACAGCGCCGGTGAGGGTCTGACGCTGAAGATGCTGAACTTCAGCGGTGTCTACGGCACGATCGATGACCCGGAGAGCGTCGTCGACTCGATGTTCGCCAAGCTGAAGACCGAGTCCCAGAAGGACAAGGGCGGCGACGGCGGCAAGGGCGAACTCGAGGGCAACCCGCAGAAGATGACGCCGTCCGGCTTCGACAACGGCGTCATGAAGTGCCAGAACGCCAAGATCACGAACGAGAAGGCGACGGCCGGCGTTCCGAAGGTCATGAACGTGCCCATGTGCATCTGGGGGGACCACAGCACGGTCGCCTACGTGCTGTCGATGGACGTGGCCAAGATGGCGACGGGAGGCGGCGTCTCCCTCGAGGACGCGGCCGATCTCACGGCGAAGCTGCGCAACGACGTCCGCGTCAAGGCCTGACACATTCGGAGAGGGGCCCCGGTCGGTAGACCGGGGCCCCTTTCCGGTTCGTGCGGCGGTTACGCCGTCTTCTGCTCGCCAGGACCGCGGCCGCGCGCGTCGCGCGGGATCAGGGTCGGGTTGACGTTGGAGAGGACGACGTCGGCCGTGATGACCACGCGGGCCACGTCCTTGCGGGACGGGACCTCGTACATCACGCCCTGGAGCACCTCCTCCATGATGGCGCGCAGACCGCGGGCGCCGGTCTGGCGGAGGATGGCCTGGTCGGCGATGGCCTCCAGGGCCTCGCGCTCGAAGTCCAGCTCCACGCCGTCGAGTTCGAACAGGCGCTGGTACTGCTTGACCAGGGCGTTGCGCGGTTCGACGAGGATCTTCAGGAGCGCCTCGCGGTCCAGGTTGTGGACCGAGGTGATCACCGGCAGACGGCCGATGAACTCCGGGATCATGCCGAACTTGACCAGGTCCTCGGGCATGACGTCCTCGAACTGGTCCTTGGTCTCCAGCTCCCGCTTGGAACGGATCGTCGCGCCGAAGCCGATGCCCTTGGCACCCGCCCGGCCCTCGATGATCTTCTCCAGGCCCGCGAAGGCACCGCCCACGATGAACAGGACGTTCGTCGTGTCGATCTGGATGAACTCCTGGTGGGGGTGCTTGCGGCCGCCCTGCGGCGGGACCGAGGCCGTGGTCCCCTCCAGGATCTTCAGCAGGGCCTGCTGGACACCCTCGCCCGACACATCGCGGGTGATGGAGGGGTTTTCACTCTTCCGCGCGACCTTGTCGATCTCGTCGATGTAGATGATCCCGGTCTCGGCCTTCTTGACGTCGTAGTCGGCCGCCTGGATCAGCTTCAGCAGGATGTTCTCGACGTCCTCGCCGACGTATCCGGCCTCCGTCAGCGCCGTGGCGTCGGCGATGGCGAACGGGACGTTCAGCATGCGGGCCAGTGTCTGGGCCAGCAGGGTCTTGCCCGAGCCCGTGGGGCCCAGCAGAAGGATGTTGGACTTGGCGAGTTCGATGCCGTCGTCCCGGCCCTGCGCGCCGCCGTTCTCGCCGGCCTGGACGCGCTTGTAGTGGTTGTACACCGCGACGGACAGGGCTTTCTTCGCGGCCTCCTGGCCGACGACGTACCCGTCCAGGAACTCGTAGATCTCGCGGGGCTTGGGCAGTTCCTCCCAACGCACCTCGCTGGTCTCCGCGAGTTCCTCCTCGATGATCTCGTTGCAGAGATCGATGCACTCGTCGCAGATGTACACACCGGGCCCTGCGATGAGCTTCTTGACCTGCTTCTGGCTCTTGCCGCAGAACGAGCACTTGAGCAGATCGCCGCCGTCACCGATGCGTGCCACGGTGTGCTTCCCCTTCGCCTGGGAGACGCCTAGGTCCAGCGGCTCCTGGTGCTGCCTTATGTCGACGGTACCTTGCCGGGCCCCTCGTTCGGGCCCCCCTTGGCACGGTTCGCTTTGACGTGCACCGTGCCAAGGAGTGGCAGACGATACTGCCTCCCGTCAGCGGACGGACGCGTTGTTCATCTTGCGGGTGGAGATGATCTGGTCGACGAGCCCGTACGACAGGGCCTCCTCGGCCGTGAGGATCTTGTCGCGCTCGATGTCCTCGCGGATCTTCTCGATCGGCGTGGTGGAGTGCTTGGCCAGCATCTCCTCCAGCTGCGCACGCATCCGGAGGATCTCGTTGGCGGCGATCTCCAGGTCGGAGACCTGACCGCGGCCGGTCTCGCTGTACGGCTGGTGGATCAGCACCCGGGCGTTGGGCAGGGCCATGCGCTTGCCCGGCGTGCCGGCGGCCAGCAGGATGGCGGCCGCGGAGGCGGCCTGGCCCATGCAGACGGTCTGGATGTCGGGCTTCACGAACTGCATCGTGTCGTAGATCGCGGTGAGCGCCGTGAAGGAGCCGCCGGGGCTGTTGATGTAGACCGAGATGTCCCGGTCGGGGTCCATCGACTCCAGGCACAGGAGCTGCGCCATGACGTCGTTGGCGGAGGCGTCGTCGATCTGGACGCCGAGGAAGATCACCCGCTCCTCGAAGAGCTTCGCGTACGGGTCGTACTCGCGGATGCCCTGGGAGGTGCGCTCCACGAAGCGCGGGATCACATAGCGGGATTCGGCCGTGGGGCCGGTGTACTCGGCACGCGTACGGTCGTAGAGGCCGCTGCCGGGGAAGTCGTTCACGGTGTCTCCTGGAAAGGGGCTGGGCGGTCGGCTGGGGCTGGCTGGGCTGCGCGGAGGTCTCGGACGCCCGCACGGGGCCGGGACTCCGCGGGAGCGGCTCAGGGGGCCTCGTGGGCCCCGTGGGCGGCTCAGGCCCCGGTGCCGCCGCCGCCCGGCATGCCGGCGGCCGTCGGGATGACGTCGTCGATGAGGCCGTACTCCTTGGCCTCGTGGGCGTCGAACCAGCGGTCGCGGTCGGAGTCGCGGGTGATCTGCTCGACCGACTGGCCGGTGTGGAAGGAGGTCAGCTCGGCCATGCGCTTCTTGGTGTGCAGCAGCCGCTCGGCGTGGATCTTGATGTCCGAGGCGGAGCCGGCCAGGCCCGCGGACGGCTGGTGGATCAGGATCTCGGCGTTCGGCAGCGCGAAGCGCTTGCCGGGGGTGCCCGCGCTGAGCAGGAACTGACCCATCGAGGCCGCGAGGCCCATGGCGATGGTCACCACGTCGTTCTTGATGAACTGCATGGTGTCGTAGATCGCCATGCCGGCCGTGATCGAGCCGCCGGGGCTGTTGATGTACAGGTAGATGTCCTTGTCCGGGTCCGCGGCAAGGAGCAGCAGCTGTGCGGTGATCTTGTTCGCGATGTCGTCGTCGACCGGCTGGCCGAGGAAGATGATCCGCTCGCCCAGCAGCCGGTTGTAGACCTGGTCGCCGAGGCCACCACCGATGGAAGGCTCGCCGGCGGCGGAGGGCATCAGATTCGTCACGTATCCACCTGCTCGTCTTACGACGGCGCCGGGCCGTCTCACGTGTTCCTGCCAGGGGCTGGGGACTCCCCTGCCCCCGTACTCATGGACCCTAACGCGCGGCCCCCTTCGGCGAATCCCGCTGAGGGGAGTGTTCGCCGGGGGCGTAGCGCGCGGGCTTCCGGAAAAGCGAACGGGCCCCAGGTCACCAACGTACCCGGGGCCCGCCCTCCGTGCGCATCCGTGTGCCGTACGGATCAGGCCTCGGCCTTCTCCTCGCCCTCGCCCTCGGCGGCGGTCTCGGCCTCGGCGGCCTCGTCCTCCTCGTCGTCCAGGTCGACGATCTCGCCGTTGGTGTCCTTCACGGTCGCGGCCTCGACCACGACGGCCAGGGCCTTGCCGCGGGCGACCTCGCCGACCAGCAGCGGAACCTGGTTCTGCTCGACGACCGCCTGGGCGAACTGGTCGGGGGACATGCCGGAGGAGGCGGCGCGGCGCATGAGGTGCTCGGTGAGCTCCTCCTGGTTGACGTTGAGCTTCTCCGTCTTGACCAGCTCGTCGAGGACGAACTGGGTCTTGATGCCCTTGACCGCGGCCTCGCGGGTCTCGGTGTCGAACTCCTCGGCGGTCTTGCCCTGGATCTCCAGGTACTTGTCGAGGGTGAGGCCCATCTGGCCGAGCTGGTGGTGCTCGAGGTTGTGCTTGCGGGTGTTGATCTCGTCCTCGAGCAGCTTCTCGGGGACCGGGACCTCGACCAGCTCGAGCAGCTTGTCCAGGACGCGCTCCTGGGCCTGCGTGGCCTGGTCGAACTGCTTCATGTTCTCGAGGCGCTTGCGGCTGTCCGCGCGCAGCTCCTCGAGGGTGTCGAACTCGGAGGCGAGCTGAGCGAAGTCGTCGTTCAGCTCGGGCAGTTCACGCGCGGCGACCTGGGAGACCTTGACGGTGACCTCGGCCTCCTTGCCGGCCGCGGAGCCGCCCTTGAGCTCGGAGGTGAAGGTGGCCTCGCCACCGGCCTCCTGGCCCTTCACGGCGTCGTCGATGCCGTCAAGGAGCTCGCCGGAGCCGATGGTGTAGGAGACGCCGTTGGCCACGCCGTCCTCGAGGACCTCGCCGTCGACCTTGGCCTCCAGGTCGACGGTGACCACGTCGCCGTCCTCGGCGGCGCGCTCGACCGGGCTCGTCGAGGCGAAGCGCTCACGGAGCTGCTCGACGGCCTTGTCGACGTCCTCGTCGGTGACCTCGACGGCGTCGACCTCGACCTCGATGCCGGAGTAGTCCGGGATCTCGACGGTCGGGCGGACGTCCACCTCGGCGGTGAAGTTCAGCGTCTCGCCGTCCTTCAGCTCGGTGATGTCGACCTCGGGCTGGCCCAGCGGGTTCAGCTCCGCCTCGTTGACCGCCTCGGTGTAGAACTTCGGCAGCGCGTCGTTGACGGCCTCCTCCAGAACCGCACCGCGGCCGAACCGCTGGTCGATGACGCGGGCCGGGATCTTGCCCTTGCGGAAGCCCTTCACCGTGACCTGCTGGTTGATCTTCTTGTACGCCGCGTCGAGGCTGTCCTTGAGCTCCTCGAAGGGCACCTCGACAGTGAGCCGAACCCGGGTCGGGTTCAGGGTCTCCACGGCGCTCTTCACGGTTCGGTCTCCTTGTGGCTGACTGCTTGGATTCTGCCGGGGCCAGACGGGCCCGGCGGATTTCGCCCCGCCCGGAGGAGTTCGCAGGCCCAAGCAGGACCGGACACACGGGCGCGCAGTTTGCATAGTAACCGCAGCCACTCCGCGTCCCCAAAGGCGATCACGCGTGGTGACGCCGACCGGTGGCCGGCGGATGGTCGGGGTGGCGGGATTTGAACCCACGGCCTTCCGCTCCCAAAGCGGACGCGCTACCAAGCTGCGCCACACCCCGTCTGGTGCGAGACGTAGGGTACATGCCCGCAGCCAGTGGGGACGTCGCTTTCCGCAACCACCGGGATCGCGCCGCCCGGCACGGGGGCGCACCCGGCGCGAACGGCGCGGAGGCGGCTCGCGGGAACCTCGCGGGAGCGGTCACGGGAACGGAGTGTGCGCCGACGCCACACGACCCGCTACGATGCCTTGTGTGCCGCGGTCGGTCAGACCGGCGGCGTCTTGTGTGCGGGCGTAGCTCAATGGTAGAGCCCCAGTCTTCCAAACTGGCTACGCGGGTTCGATTCCCGTCGCCCGCTCCAGATGATTCAGGGCCAGGTCGGAGGATGTTTCCTCCGACCTGGCCCTGATCGTTTTCCAGGGATCGCGAGCGGTGGCTCGTCCGGCCGGTCCGACGGGTCGGGGCCGGACCGGGAACGCCGACTGGAAGGCCGGGCGACGGCCGGCGTCCGCCCCGAGCCGGACGAGCAAGTCGTCGAGTGCGAGGTACTCCTCCCACGGCTCCCGCCCCGTCGCCGAGGCGAGCGGCCGAACGGCAGCAGGCAGGGCAATCGCACGATCCAGGGCCGGGCATGCTCTCGTCAGAAACTGATTGAGTTGATCGTGTGCGCTATCGAGTTCAGGAAGCGCTGGATCGACGGCGCCATTCCGGTGGAGGCGAGGAAGAAGCCGAAGAGGATGGCGACGATGGCCGGGCCGGCCTTGATGGTTCCGCCTCGGAGCAGCACCACCAGGATGATCGCCAACAGCAGCACCACTGACAGTGAAATGGCCACAACTGATCACACCCTCGGTCGGTCGCTCTCCCGGCCCGCGGACGCCATCCCCGCGCACCCCGCTGGAACCATCGTGCCACCAACCGGGCTTCGCCATGCGGCGGCTGACACATCCTCGGTCAAGTCCCTCTCTCCGGGGATCCCGTTCCCCGGCCAGGAGCGCTTCTCCAGCCGTGATCCGTACGGTAATTCGAGAGTGGTCGCCGCGCCGCCCGACCGGGAATTCAGCGAGACCGTGCACATGCCTGCACACGATGTTCGCAAGGAATTCAGATCGCCACCCAAGACGCGAACTCCTCCGTCAACCTAGCGGGATAATTACGGACATTGGGGTGCGATCGACCCGGCCAAGGGATCCGCGCGATGTGTCGACCGTCACCCTCGAAGGCAAGTTGGTTCGTCAAATCCGGGGTAGCCGCGGCGAAATAATCAGGAACGACATCCGGGCTTTTACGGAAACACGCGGTCGACACTAGGGTGCCTCAGATGTTCCACGCTGCCTCGTCCCCCCGCCAGAACAGAACGCCGCTCCCTTCGGCACAGTCGCCGGCCCCGGGGGTGCCGAATCCGCGCGGATCGGGCGAGCCGGAGGGAAGACCCGCCAAACGGCGCGACGCGTTCTTCGACAACGCGAAGTACCTGGCGATCGTGCTGGTGGCGATGGGGCACTTCTGGGAGCCGCTGAAGGACGACAGCCGCGTGCTCCAGGGCCTCTACATGGTCGTGTACGCCTTCCACATGCCGGCCTTCATCGTCATCTCCGGCTACTTCTCCCGCAGCTTCGACGCCCGCCCCGACCGGCTCAAACGGCTGATCACCGGTGTCGCGGTTCCGTACGTCGTCTTCGAGACCACCCTCTCCCTCTTCAACCGCTACGCCGGCCACAACCCCGACCAGGACATCAGTCTCCTCGACCCCTGGTACCTGACCTGGTTCCTGTGCGCCCTGTTCGTCTGGCGGCTGACCACGCCGCTCTGGAAGCTGGTCCGCCGGCCGCTCCCGGTCGCGCTCGGCGTCGCGATGCTGGCGTCGCTCAGCCCGAGCATCCGAAACGACCTGGACCTCCAGCGGGTTCTTCAGTTCCTGCCGTTCTTCGTGCTGGGTCTGGTGATGAAGCCCGAGCACTTCCAGTTGGTGCGGCGCCGCTCGGTGCGGATCGCGTCGGTGCCGGTGGTGGCGATGGCGCTGTGCGTCGGCTGGTGGGCGGTGCCGCGGATGAACGCCGCCTGGTTCTACCACCGTGACGCAGCGCAGGAGCTGGGCGCGCCCTGGTGGGTCGGACCGGTGATGACGCTGGCGCTGTTCGGCTGCTCGCTGGTGCTGACCGCCTGCTTCTTCGCCTGGGTGCCGGGCCGTCGGACGTGGTTCACGGCGCTCGGCGCGGGCACGCTGTGCGGCTATCTGCTGCACGGCTTCGTCCTGAAGGGCGCCGACTACCAGGGCTGGTTCGACCACGCCTGGTTGCACGGCCCGCTCGGCGAGATCCTCGTCACCGTCGTGGCGGCGGCGGTCGTCACCCTGCTGTGCACGGCGCCCGTGCGGCGGGTCTTCCGCTGCGTGATGGAACCGGAGATGAAGTGGGCCTTCCGGCAGGACGCGGGCGACCAGGCCCGCGAGCGCCGGGAGGCACAGCGGCCGCAGCCGGCAAAGGCCGGCTCGGTCAGCGCCTGACAGGGCCGTCCTGGAGACCGAGGAGCGCGCGCATCCGCGCGTACTTCCCGGTCAGCCGGGTGCGGGTGGCCTCGTCGAGGACCGCGAGGCGGACCGGGTCGGCGTTGTGCGCCAGGTCCGCCTCCTTCACCAGCAACGCCCCGGGCGTGGCGAGGATCCGCCGCGCGTACGCCTCCGGCTCCTCCCCCGCCCGCTTGGTGACCGCGCGCACGATGTCCTTCGTACGGCGGCTCAGCGCGGCCTCGCGCAGCCACCGTTCGGACAGGACGCAGTCCTCCACGGAGTCGTGCAGCCAGGCCGCCGCGATCTGTTCGCCGTCACCGCCCCGGGAGCGCACGCCTTCGGCGACGGCCCGCAGGTGCTCGGCGTAGGGCCGGCCCGCCTTGTCGGTCTGCCCCTCGTGGGCGGCCCTGGCCACGCTCTCGACCTCGGCCAGGGACAGGGTGCGCGGGGTGCGGGGCGTGCCGGTCACGTGCCCAGTGTGTCAGCGTGCCACGAGCGCCGTGGGGCCCTCGCGGCAGATCAGGAGCAGGGCGCGGTCGTCGTTGACGTCCTTCGCCACCGCCTCGATCAGGTGCCAGGCGGCCCCGTGGAAGCCGCCGGCGACATAGCGGTCGGCCTCGCCCGTGAGGCGGTCGATGCCCTCGACGATGTCCCGGTCCGACGTCTCCACCAGGCCGTCGGTGAACAGCATCAGGACGTCCCCGGCGCGCAGGGAGCCCTTGACCGGGTCGAACTGGGCGCCGTCGTACACGCCGAGGAGCGGGCCCTCGGCGGCCTTCTCCTCCCAGCGGCCGCTGCCCGCGCTGAGCTGGAGGCCCGGCGGGTGCCCCGCGGAGTACAGCTCGTAGTCGCCGGAGTCGAGGTCCAGCACCAGGTGGATGGAGGTCGCGAAGCCCTCGTCCCAGTCCTGGCGCAGCAGATAGCCGTTGGCGGCGGGCAGGAACGCGTGCGGGGGCAGGCTGCCGAGCAGACCGCCGAACGCGCCCGACAGCAGCAGCGCCCGCGAACCCGCGTCCATGCCCTTGCCGGACACGTCCGTGAGCACGACCTCCAGGGTGCGGCCGCCGTTCGTACGGGCGGCGACCACGAAGTCGCCGGAGAAGGACTGGCCGCCGGCCGGGCGCAGCGCCATCTCGTGGTGCCAGCCGCCGGGCAGTTGCGGCAGCTTGCTCTGCACGCGGATGCGTTCACGCAGGTCGAACAGCATGGTGCCGCCTCGCCGCCAGGGCACGCCGACCCGGCTGCGGAACTGGGCGATGATCAGCCCGAAGAAGCCGCAGGCGGCGACCACGAGCACCACGCCCGGGGTCACCCGGGACGGGCCCTCGGTGTACGGCCCGAGCCGCACCGACTCCACGATCAGCGCCGTGGCCGCGGCGGCGTACAGGCCGAGCAGGCTCGCCGGGCGCAGCAGCAGTCCGCCGGCGACGATGGGCAGCACCAGCGCGACCGGCGAGAACCACACCGAGTTGGCGAGCGTCAGCGCCAGGATCAGCGGGATGGTCAGCAGCAGACCGCCGAGCGCGATCCAGTCCGAGCCGTCCCCGCGGAAGTAGTCGACGGCGGCTCTGCGCACGCCGACCCGGGCCCGGTGCCACTGCATCTTCAACCGGGCCGTGAACGTCTCGGCTTCCGCGCGCCGCTGTCGTCCTGCTGCCATTAGTTGGGGACCCTATCCATCCGACCTGACGCTTGGCACGGGAGGTCCCACTTGTCCCCCGTCCGAGGCTCGGATTGACAGTGAACTTCACCGGCGGCCGTCGCGCTGCCACCTGGACGAAATTCGTTCGCCCGTTCCGTTGCGCGCTGGTAGGCATGGCGCATGGCGACTGAGCATGCGACCGGGCCGAGGGTGCTGCGACGCGACGAGTGGAACCCCTGGTACGACAATCTGATCCGCGCCTTCGGAGGGGTCCCGGAGCCGGACGAGGAGCGGGAACTCTGGGACGCCCTGACCGAGCCGACCCGTTCGCTGGGT
This sequence comes from Streptomyces sp. NPDC087787, assembly GCF_044743035.1. Taxonomy (NCBI): domain Bacteria; kingdom Bacillati; phylum Actinomycetota; class Actinomycetes; order Kitasatosporales; family Streptomycetaceae; genus Streptomyces; species Streptomyces sp. NPDC087787. Next base: position 66,180 of record NZ_JBIUVQ010000027.1, on the reverse strand, counting down.
GTCTGGGACGGGGACACGTGCGTGGGCACGGCGGGGGCGTTCAGCTTCCGGATCACCGTGCCGGGCGGCGACCTGCTGCCGGCGGCCGGCGTGACGATGGTGAGCGTGGCCGCCACGCACCGGAGGCGCGGTGTGCTGACGTCCATGATGCGGCGGCAGTTGGACGACGTGCGCTCCTGGGGCGAGTCGCTGGCGGTGCTGACCGCCTCCGAGCCCGCGATCTACGGCCGCTTCGGGTACGGCGCGGCGACCTTCCAGCTCGCCGCCGAGATCGACACCGACCGGGCCGGTCTTTCGGTCCCGGCCGGCACGGACGACGTACGCCTGAGGTTCGCGGCGCCCGCCGACGCGCTGGACGACTGCGAGGCGGTGTACGCGCGGCTGGTGCCCGGGCGGCCCGGCATGCTGGCCCGGCAGCCCGGCTGGGAGCGGGTGGCGCTGCTCGATCCGGAGAGCGCGCGGGAGGGTGCCTCGCCGCTGCAGTGCGTGGTCGCCGAGCGGGCCGGCGAGGTCACGGGGTACGCCCGTTACCGCGTCAAGCCCGGCTGGGGCGCCGGCGGGCCGGAGGGCGAGGTGCGGCTCAGGGACCTGGCCGCGCTGGACCCGGCGAGCGACGCGGCGCTGTGGCGGTTCCTGTTCGGCATCGACCTGACCTCGACGCTGACCGTGCGGGGGCAGCCGGTCGACGACGCCTGGCAGTACCTGGTGTCCGACATCCGGCGGTGCCGGCCGCGGCTGAAGGACTCGCTGTACGTACGGCTCGTGGACGTGGGTGCGGCGCTCGCCGCGCGGACCTACCAGACGCCGGTGGACGTGGTGCTGGAGGTGGCGGACGACTTCTGCCCCTGGAACGCCGGGCGGTGGCGGCTGACCGGGGACCCGAAGGGCGCCTCCTGCGAACGCACCTCGGATGCGGCGGAACTCTCCCTGTCCGTAAGGGAGTTGGGGGCGGCCTATCTCGGTGGCGTACCGCTGGCCGGGCTGGCGGCGGCCGGGCTGGTACGGGAGCTGCGGCCCGGGGCACTGGCCCCGGTGTCGGTGGCGTTCGGCTCGGCGGTGGCGCCGTGGCTGCCGCACGGGTTCTGAGACGGCCGTCTCATCCGGCCCTCGCGGGCTGCTGACAGGTGGGGCACCAGAACAGGTTGCGGGCGGCCAGGCCGGCGGTGCGGATGTCCGCGCCGCAGATGTGGCAGGGCAGGGCGGTACGGCGGTAGACGTAGACCTCGCCGCCGTGGTCGTCGACGCGGGGCGGGCGGCCCATGGCCTCGGGGGTGTGCTCCGGGCGGACGGTGTCGATGCGGTTGTTGCGGACGCCCTCGCGCATGAGGGCGACGAGGTCGGTCCAGATGGCGTCCCACTCGGCCGGGGTCACGTCGCTGCCGGGGCGGTAGGGGTCGACGCGGTGCCGGAAGAGGACCTCGGCGCGGTAGACGTTGCCGACGCCCGCGACGATCTTCTGGTCCATCAGCAAGGCGGCGATGGACGTACGGCTGCGGCGTATGCGGGCGTAGGCCCGGTCCGGGTCGGCGTCGGGGCGCAGGGGGTCGGGGCCGAGGCGGTCGTGCACGACCTGCTTCTCGGCGTCGTTGATCAGGGCGCAGGTGGTGGGGCCGCGCAGGTCGACGTACGCCGCCGTGTTGGCGAGGCGGAGGCGGACGGTGTCCGCGGGCGGGGGCGCGGGGGCGTCGCCGAAGGTGACCTTGCCGAAGAGGCCGAGGTGGATGTGGATCCAGTCGCTCTCGCGGAAGCGCAGGAAGAGGTGTTTGCCGTGGGCTTCCGTGCGGGTGAGCTCCGCTCCGGTGAGGAGGGGGGCGGCGGTGAACTTGCCCTGGGGGCTGGTGACGGTGGTCCGCCGGCCTCGGAAGTGGGCGGCGTAGTCCTGCGCCAGGCGGTGGATGGTGTGCCCCTCCGGCACGGGTGTCCTCTCTTGCGGTTCTTCTGCCCGCCCACCCGCCCGTCTCGGTGGGTGAAGGGGCACCGGCCCTGGGGCTCTGCCCCAGACCCCGCCGGGGCTTCACCCCGGTCCCCGTTTCCCACCCACCCTCCCGTCTCCGTGGGTGGAAGGGGTGCCGGGGGCCGGGCTGCGTCCCGGAGTCCTACTGCTGGGGGTGGTGGGGCGGGATCGGGGGGAGGTCGCCGGTCGACTCGTAGGCCGCGAGCATCTCGATGCGGCGGATGTGGCGCTCGTCGCCGGAGAAGGGCGTGCCGAGGAAGGTCTCGACGAACTTCGTCGCCTCCTCCTCGGTGTGCATGCGCGCGCCCACCGCGACGACGTTCGCGTTGTTGTGCTGGCGGCCGAGGGAGGCCGTCTCCTCGCTCCAGGCCAGGGCCGCACGCACGCCCTTGACCTTGTTCGCGGCGATCTGCTCGCCGTTGCCGGAGCCGCCGATCACGATGCCGAGGGAGTCGGGGTCCGCGGCCGTGCGCTCCGCGGCGCGCAGGCAGAAGGGCGGGTAGTCGTCCTGGGCGTCGTAGATGTGGGGTCCGCAGTCGACGGGGTCGTGGCCCGCCGCCTTGAGCCACTCGACGAGGTGGTTCTTGAGTTCGAAGCCCGCATGGTCGGAGCCGAGATACACGCGCATGGTCCGAGTGTGACACGGCGGAACGCGGGCAGCGGAGTCGGGTCAGCGCACTATCACACCCGCGAGAAAGAAATACCTACACCTTCGAAAGCTCAAAAAAACCTCAAGTAACAATTACATTTCGAAGGTTCACGGATTCCAATGCCTCCGATTCACTGGACCATCCCGTACGCCGCTCGTGCGGGAGACCGCTCCCCAGAGCAAAGGAATTTCCGTCCATGACTAGTTCGGGGCTCCAGGCCGGGCTCAAGAACCGCCATCTGTCGATGATCGCGATCGGCGGCGTCATCGGCGCCGGCCTCTTCGTCGGTTCCAGCTCCGCCATCGCCACCGCCGGACCGGGCATCCTCCTGTCCTACGCCCTCGTCGGCACGCTCGTCGTCCTCGTGATGCGCATGCTCGGCGAGATGTCCGCAGCCAACCCCACCTCGGGCTCCTTCTCGGCGCACGCCGACCGGGCGCTCGGCCGCTGGGCCGGGTTCTCCATCGGCTGGCTGTACTGGTTCTTCTGGGTCGTCGTGCTGGCCGTGGAGGCGACCGCGGGCGCCAAGATCCTCTCCGAATGGGTGCCGGCCGTGCCCCAGTGGGGCTGGGCCCTCATCGTCATGGTGGTGCTGACCGCCACCAACCTCGTCTCCGTCGGCTCCTACGGGGAGTTCGAGTTCTGGTTCGCCGGGATCAAGGTCGTGGCGATCGGCGCGTTCATCGTCGTCGGCGGACTGGCCGTGTTCGGCCTGCTGCCCGGCGTGCACAGCGACAAGGCGGGGCTCGGCAACCTCACCGACCACGGCGGATTCCTGCCGAACGGGCCCGGCGCCATCCTCACCGGTGTCCTGCTCGTCGTCTTCTCCTTCATGGGCAGCGAGATCGCCACCCTCGCGGCGGGCGAGTCGGAGGACCCGCAGCGCGCCGTCACCAAGTCGACCAACAGCATCATCTGGCGTATCGGCGTCTTCTACCTCGGCTCCGTGTTCGTCGTGGTCGCCCTGCTGCCCTGGAACGACAAGTCGATCACCGAGAAGGGCTCCTACGTCGCCGCCCTCGACTCCCTCGGTATCGCGCACGCCGGTCAGATCATGAACTTCATCGTGCTGACCTCGGTGCTCTCCTGTCTCAACTCCGGCCTCTACACGGCCTCCCGGATGGCCTTCTCGCTCGGCGAGCGCGGGGACGCGCCGAAGGCTTTCGCGCGGACCACCCGCCGCGGCGTGCCGATGGCCGCGATCGTCTCCTCGGTCGTGTTCGGCTTCGTGGCCGTGTTCTTCAACTACAGGTTCCCGGACTCCGTGTTCCTGTTCCTCGTCAACTCCTCCGGCGCGGTCGCCCTGTTCGTCTGGCTGGTGATCTGCTTCTCGCAGCTGCGGATGCGGAAGATCATCCAGCGGGAGGCGCCGGAGAAGCTGGTCGTGAGGATGTGGCTGTACCCGTATCTGACGTGGGCGGCGGCCGCGCTGATCGTCTTCGTCTTCGGCTACATGCTCACCGACACCGAGCACGACGGCCGCGAGACCGTACTGCTGTCGATGCTGGTCGCGGCGATCGTGCTGGCGATCTCCTTCGTCAAGCAGAGGCTCGACAACGGCCGGGCGGCGGCCGCGGCCCCGGCCGCCGAGGAAGCGGACGAGGAGACCGAGAAGGTCGCCACCGGCTGACGACGGCCGGGGCGGGAAACGACGAAGAGGCCGGCCGGTGGACGTCACGGAGCGACGTCCACCGGCCGGCCTCTTGCGCAGGCTTCCGCGGATCGGCGGAGAACTACGGCAGCGGGAAGGGTGCGGTCACTTCCCGGCCAGCTTCCAGGCGGTGGGCAGCAGGCCCATCGCCAGGGCGGCCTTGAGGGCGTCGCCGATCAGGAACGGAGTGAGGCCGGCGGCCACCGCGGCGGACGCGGACATGCCGGTGGCCAGGGCCAGGTAGGGCACGCCGACCGCGTAGATGATCGCCGTGCCCAGCACCATCGTGCCGGCCGTGCGCCAGACGTTGCGGTCACCGCCGCGGCGGGCCAGGGCGCCCACGACGGTGGCGGCGAGCAGCATGCCGAGGACGTAGCCGAAGGAGACGGAGCCCGCGCCCGAGGCGCCGCCCGCGAACCACGGCACGCCCGCCGCGCCGGCGAGCACGTAGAGCGCGAGGGCGACGAGACCGCGGCCGGCGCCCAGCGAGGTGCCCACGAGCAGCGCCGCGAAGGTCTGGCCGGTCACCGGCACCGGGGAGTGCGGCACGGGCAGCGAGATCTGGGCGGCCAGTCCGGTGAGCGCGGCGCCGCCCACCACGAGGGCCACGTCCCGGACACGGGACGCCGGCAGCAGGTCGGCGAGGACGACCCCGGTACGGGTGGGGGTGGCGGCAGCGGTGCTCATGGGGACTCCGCGGGGAGAGGGCAGTTCGGGACAGCGTGACGCTATCCCAGCGGTGGCGCGGCGATCACCGTCAGCGGTCGACAAGGGGGGAGCGGACGCTTGGTCCGTTTCGCACAAAGAAGGGTCCGTACACCCGATGGGACGTGATGCCGGTCACTGAGGTGGCGCGGTTTCCGCCACGTGCGGGAAGGGGACGGCGACTGTAGGGTCCCGCCAAACGCCTCGGCCACTCACCCGGTCATGGACGGCTCCGGCCCGGCACGCGGGCCGCTCGGTAGTCGGGGCCTCACTCCGCGTACAGCGCACGTCCGGATCGTGGGCGGCCGCTCCGCCGCGCTGGGGCGGCCGCCCAGACTGTGGGAGTTTTCGCACCTCCCCCCACCGGACGAGCGCCCCATGCCAAGCAGCACCACGGTCGAAACGCCTTCGCAGGCGGACGACGTCTCCCTGTCCCACGGCCTGAAGCAGCGCCATCTGTCGATGATCGCCCTCGGCGGTGTGATCGGCGCCGGCCTCTTCGTCGGCTCCGGCGCGGGCATCGCCGCGGCCGGCCCCTCGATCGTCGTCGCCTACGCCCTGTCCGGCGCGCTCGTGATGCTGGTGATGCGGATGCTCGGCGAGATGTCGGCGGCTTATCCGTCGTCGGGCTCGTTCTCCGCGCACGCCGAGCGGGCGTTCGGTCCATGGGCCGGTTTCACCGCGGGCTGGTCGTTCTGGGTGCTGCTGTGCACCGCGGTCGGTCTGGAGGGCATGGGCGCCGCGAAGATCGTCACCGGATGGCTGCCGGGCACACCGGAGTGGGCGTGGGTGGCGCTGTTCATGGTGGTGTTCTGCGGCACGAACCTGGCCGCGGTGAAGAACTTCGGCGAGTTCGAGTTCTGGTTCGCCGCGCTGAAGGTCGGCGCGATCACCCTGTTCCTGGTTCTCGGTGTGCTGGCCGTCGCGGGCGTGCTGCCCGGCACCGACTCCCCGGGCGCCTCGAACCTCACCGACTTCCTGCCGCACGGCGGCCACGGACTGATCGTCGGCCTGCTCGCCTCGGTCTTCGCCTACGGCGGCCTGGAGACGGTCACCATCGCGGCGGCCGAGTCGGAGAACCCGGTGCGCGGCGTGGCGAGCGCCGTGCGCACGGCGATGTGGCGCATCGCGCTGTTCTACGTCGGCTCCATGGCGGTGATCGTCACGCTCGTCCCCTGGGACTCCGGGGAGATCGTCGGGAAGGGCCCGTACGTCGCCGCGCTGGACCACCTGGGCATCCCGGGCGCCGGTCAGCTGATGAACGTGGTGGTGCTGGTCGCGCTGCTGAGCGCGATGAACGCCAACATCTACGGCTCCTCGCGCATCGCGTACTCGCTGGTCGAACGCGGCCAGGGACCGAAGGCGCTGGCCAGGGTCACCGGCGGGGTGCCGCGGCGCGCGGTGCTGGCCAGCTCCGTCTTCGGTTTCGTCTGCGTGCTGCTGAGCCACTGGCGGCCCAACGACGTCTTCCCCTGGCTGCTGAACATGATCGGCGCGGTGATCCTCGTCGTCTGGATCTTCATCGCCGTCTCGCAGCTGCGGCTGCGCCGCAGGCTGGAGCAGGAGGCGCCGGAGAGGCTGACGGTCCGGATGTGGGCGTTCCCGTGGCTCACCTGGGTGGCCCTGGCCGGCATGGCGGCCGTCTTCGTCCTGATGGCCGGCGAGTCCGGCACCCGGGTGCAGCTGTACTCGACGGGCGGCATGACGCTGGTCCTGGCGGCCGCCGGGTACCTCCGGCAGCGCCGGCGCGCCCGGAGCTGACGCGGCGCGGAACACCGCCGCCCGGAGACGGAGAAGCCCCCGCGAGTACGCGACTCGCGGGGGCTTCCGCCTGCCGGACAGGTCACAGGTTGCTGAAGTCCGGCCCCACCGTGCGGGTGCGCTTGATCTCGTAGAAGCCGGGGACGGACGCGACCGCGAGGGTGCCGTCCCAGAGGCGGGCGGCCTGCTCGCCCTTGGGGGTGGGGGTGACGACCGGGCCGAAGAAGGCGATCTGCTCCCCGTCGGGACCGGGGACCGCGATGACCGGGGTGCCGACGTCCTGGCCGACCTTCTCGATGCCCTCCTTGTGCGAGGCGCGCAGTTCGGCGTCGAACTCGAAGTTCTCCTGGTCGGCGTAGTCGATCAGGTCGGCGGGCAGGCCCACCTCCTCGAGCGCGGCGACGAGGGCCTCGCGGGTCGGGCCCTCGCCACGGTTGTGGAAGCGGGTGCCGAGCGCGGTGTAGAGCAGGCCGAGGACGTCCTGGCCGTGCTTCTGCCAGGCCGCGGTGACCACGCGCACCGGCGCCCACGCCTTGGTGGTCAGCAGCTCCCGGTACTCCTCGGGCAGTTCGTCCAGCTTCGGCTCGTTGAGCACCGCGAGGCTCATGATGTGCCAGCGGACCTCGATGTCCCGCACCTTCTCCACTTCCAGCACCCACCGGGACGTCATCCAGGCCCACGGGCACAGCGGGTCGAACCAGAAGTCGACAGGAGTCTTGCCGGACGACGGGGTCGCGGCGGAGGCGGTCTCGGACATGGCTCTCCTCGGTAAAGGGTCGTTGAACTGCCAACATCGACGGTCGGGCACGGCATTCCCGGCTGCCGCGCCGCATATCCGCATGGCAGGATCGGTGCTGTCCATATCGTGAAAACATCCGAGGGAGTGCCGCCTGTGCCCGGTGAGAATCTGTCCCGCGACGAGGCCCGGGAGCGGGCCGCCCTGCTGTCCGTCGACGGGTACGAGGTGTCCCTGGACGTGCGGTCCGCGGTGGGCGAGGACACCGGGGACGGTCCGCGGACGTTCCGGTCCGTGACGACCATCCGCTTCCGCTGCAACGAGCCGGGCGCGTCGAGCTTCGCCGACCTGCTCGCGCCGAGCGTCACCGCCGTCTCGCTCAACGGCAGGGACCTCGACCCCAGCGAGGTCTTCGACGGCTCCCGGATCCTCCTGGAGGATCTGGCCGCCGACAACGAGCTGGTCGTGGACGCGCAGTGCGCCTACTCGCGCACCGGCGAGGGCCTGCACCGCTTCGTCGACCCGGAGGACGGCGAGGTCTACCTCTACACGCAGTACGAGCCCGCCGACTCCCGCCGGGTCTTCGCCAACTTCGAGCAGCCCGACCTCAAGGCGCCGTTCCGCTTCGAGGTGCGGGCGCCCGAGGACTGGACCGTGTGGAGCAACGGGGCCGGCGAGCGGCACGACCAGGTGTGGCGGTTCGCCGAGACCAAGCCGATCTCGACGTACATCACCTGCGTGGTCGCGGGTCCGTACCACCACGTGACGGACTCCTACGAGCGGGTGTTCGAGGACGGCACGCGGCTGGAGATCCCGCTGGGCGCGCTGTGCCGCAAGGGACTCGCCAAGCACTTCGACGCCGACGACGTCTTCCTGGTCACCAAGCAGGGCCTGGACTTCTTCCACGACCACTTCGACTACCCGTACCCGTTCGGCAAGTACGACCAGGCGTTCGTGCCCGAGTACAACCTCGGCGCGATGGAGAACCCGGGCCTGGTCACCTTCCGGGAGGAGTACATCTTCCGCGGGAAGGTCACGCAGGCCTCCTACGAGGCCCGGGCCAATGTGATCCTGCACGAGATGGCGCACATGTGGTTCGGCGACCTGGTCACCATGGAGTGGTGGGACGACCTGTGGCTGAAGGAGTCCTTCGCCGACTTCATGGGCGCGTTCTCGCTGGTCGGCGCGACCCGCTTCACGGACGGCTGGATCACCTTCGCCAACCGCCGCAAGGCGTGGGCGTACCGCGCCGACCAGCTGCCCTCCACGCACCCGGTCACCGCGGACATCCGCGACCTGCAGGACGCCAAGCTGAACTTCGACGGCATCACCTACGCCAAGGGCGCCTCGGTGCTCAAGCAACTGGTGGCGTACGTCGGCCAGGACGCCTTCCTTGAGGGCGCGCGGCGCTACTTCAAGCGGCACGCCTACGGCAACACCCGGCTGGGCGACCTGCTCGCGGTGCTGGAGGAGACCAGCGGCCGGGACATGGGCGCGTGGGCGCGGTCGTGGCTCCAGACGGCCGGGGTCAACTCGCTGACCCCGCAGGTGGTGCTGGGCGCCGACGGCCGGATCGAGGAGCTGGCCGTGATCCAGGAGGCCTCTGTCATTGCCCCGGCGGATCACCCGGAGCTGCGCCCGCACCGGGTGGCGGTGGGCCTGTACCAGCGCTCCCAGGTGGGGGCGCTGGAGCGGTACGCGCGCGCCGAGACCGACGTGGCCGGCGCCCGTACGGTGGTGTCCGAGCTGGCGGGTGCGGACGCGCCCGATCTGGTGCTGGTCAACGACGACGACCTGACCTACTGCAAGATCCGCTTCGACGAGACCTCGCTGGCGACGCTGCGGGAGCACCTGGGCGGCCTGACCGATCCGCTGGCCCGCGCGCTGTGCTGGTCGGCGCTGTGGAACCTGACCCGGGACGCGCTGCTGCCGGCGCGGGACTTCGTCGGCCTGGTGCTGCGCTTCGCCGGCCGGGAGACCGACATCGGCGTGCTCCAGATGCTGCACGCCTGGGCGGAGTCCGCGCTGGTGCACTACGCGGCGCCGCAGTGGCGGGAGACGGGCGGGCGGGCGCTGGCCGAGGGTGCGCTGGCCGAGCTGCGGCAGGCCGAGCCGGGCAGCGAGCACCAGCTCGCGTGGGCGCGTTTCTTCGCCACGGCGGCCTCGGCGCCGAACGACCTGGAGCTGCTGAAGGGTCTGCTGGACGGCACGGAGGAGATCGCCGGCCTGGAGGTGGACCAGGAGCTGCGCTGGGCGTTCCTGGAGCCGCTGGCGGCGCACGGGGTGGCGGACGAGAGGGCGCTCGCCGCCGAACTCGCCCGGGACGACACCGCCTCCGGCAAGCGGCACCAGGTGCGCTGCCTGGCCGCGCGGCCCTCGGCCGCCGTCAAGGCGCGGGCCTGGGAACAGGTGGTGGACTCGGACGCGTTGTCGAACGCGCTGGTGGAGGCCACGATCGCGGGCTTCGGGCAGTCCTCCCAGCGGGAGCTGCTCGCGCCGTACGCGCCGAGGTACTTCGAGGCGATCGAGCGGGTGTGGACCGAGCGGTCCATCCAGATCGGCATGGACGTCGTGCGGGGGCTGTTCCCGGCGTTGCAGGACTCCCCGGAGACCCTTCGGGCGGCCGACGCGTGGCTCACCGCGCACGAGGGGACCGCTCCCGCGCTGCGCCGCCTGGTGCTGGAGGCCCGGGACGACCTGGCCCGTGCCCTGCGCGGACAGGAGTGCGACGCGGCGGCCGGAACGTCCGCCGGCTGATCCGTAGTTCTGGCCAAAGGTCGGGCCTGCGGTAACTGTTACAAGATGCGTGCCCGGCCTGCCGTAACCCCTGGTCCACCCGCGAGGGGACCAGGGGTTTTCGGCATCCGAACAACCGTCCTTTAGGGCGAGCTTGTCCAGGTTTGTCAACGGGCGTGTAACAGCGGTTAACGGCCGCATCCGGTGCGGGAAACGTGCCGGACATGAACCACGAAACCCCGCTCTCCCCCCGCCCCCTGCACCACCTCGCCGAGGCCCCGCGCCGGGTCCTGACCACCGCTCAGCTGCGCGAGCACGGAGTTCCGGCGGCCGAGGCCGCCGCACGGTGCCACGCCGGCGGGCCCTGGCAGGAGTTCCTGCCGGGGGTGTTCCTGCTCCATCCGGGCCCACCGACCAGTGAGGAACGGCTGCACGCGGTGCTCCTGTACGCGGCGCGCGGACCGCTCCCCCGCGCGGCCGCCGGGGTGCCGGCGCAGCCGACCGCCCACGGCCCGCACCGGCCGGTGTACGCGGAGGCGATGGTCACCGGTCTCGCGGCACTCACCCTGCACGGACTGGCCGCGTCGCCCGGCCTGCCGGCGCTGGAGAAGATCGACGTCCTGGTGGAGCGCGGACGGCGGCTGCGCTCGGCCGGCTGCGCGCGGATCGTCCGCACGGCCGGCCTGCCCGCCGCCGAGGCGGTCACCGGCCTGCCGGTGGCCCCGGTGCCGCGCGCCCTGGCGGACGCGGTGGCCGGTCTGTCTGACGCGGGCACGGTACGGCGGCTGCTGACGGAGGCGGTGCGCGGCGGGTACTGCGAGCCGTCCGCCGTGGTCCGCGAGCTGGCCGGGGCCGGGCTGCTGAGCCAGCCGCACGTGGTGGACGCGGTGGACCTGCTGCTGGCCGAGGGGCGGGCGCTCGCGGAGGACCGGCTGTACCGGATGGTGCGTGAGTACGGCCTGCCGGACCCGGTCTGGAACGTCGACCTGCGGCTGCCGGGCGGCCCGCTCCTCGGCGGCGTGGACGCGTACTGGCCGGAGCAGGCGGTCGCGCTGGAGCTGGACACCCGCGCCCACCGCCAGGAGGGCCGGCCGGACGACGAGGCCGCGGTCTCCGAGTACGCCGGCAAGCGCGAGCACCTGGAACGGCTGGGCATCACGGTCGTCCACCTGACCCCCAGAAAGCTGCGCGAGTCCCTGGAGCAGCAGGCGACGGTCGTCCGCACCGCACTGATGGCGGCCACCGACCGCGACCCGGCCGCATACGTGGTGGCGCTCCCCCGGCAGTGACGGACGTCCACCGGGGACGCACCAGGAGGGGAGAGGAGGGGCCGCCTGATTCCGATCGGGCGGCCCCTCCTCGTACGTCAGACGGGGTTTCCCGCCGCCGGGCGGGTGTGCCACAGGTGAAGGCCCACGTCGACCAGGCCCACCCGGGGGAGGGCGGACACCGCGGGCAGGGGGTGCCAGGCCGCCCGGTCGGTGGAACCGGCCGTCTCGTGGCGCAGTTCGCCGCCGGTGACACGGGCCTCGTAGAGGATGCGCAGGCCGTGGAAGTCGGCCTGGGCGCCCTGGGGGCGCGGGTAGTGGCGGCGGACGGAGTCCAGGCCCAGAAGGGCGACCGGTTCGACGGTGTAGCCGGTCTCCTCCTCGGCCTCGCGCACGACGGTGTCGTACGGGTTCTCGCCGTGCTCCATGCCGCCGCCGGGCAGGGTCCACCGCCGGGTGCCGTCGCCCGCCACCCAGCGGGCCAGCAGCAGCCGTCCGTCCCGTACACACACGGCGTAGGCCGCCACCCTCAACTCCTGGTTCATGGGGGGACGTTACGGCAGGAAGGGGGCTGTCCGTGGCGAATCGGCGAGAGGCCCCAGGTCTGCGGGTCCGGTGCGAGGCAGAGTGAATGCCCGTGACGACGGCGGCGGTTGCCCGCCCGTGCCACCGGGGGAAGCGCCACGGTTTGGACCCCTATGCCCCTCGTGGCGCATGGCGGAAGTACGCCATGCGTCCATCCTGTCAGGACCAACTCTCGTCAAACATCTTTCCTTTAGGTAAAGCTGAGCGATCATCCGACTCCGAAATTCGGACGACCGCGATCGACTCCGATCGCACCTCGCTTGGTTCCTTTACCTGCAAGGGATGCCGATGACCCCCGACCCCCAGCGCGCACCGCTCACGGGCGCGAGACGCCTGGCCCGTATCGCCATGGCCGCCGGCGTGGTGGCCGCGCTCTCCGTGGCCGGCCCGATACCCCTGGCCGTCGCCCAGGACGGCCCCGCGTCCACCGACCCGGCCGTCAAGCCGGCGGGCGACAAACTCGGTTCGGCCGGTGCCGAACTGCTCGCCGAGGCCAAGGCCGAGGGCGCCAAGAACGTCACCATGATGATCGCGACCGAGCCCGGCCAGACCGCTCAGGTCGCCAAGCAGCTGAACGCGGTCGACGGCGGCGCCGTGGGCCGCACCTACGACAAGCTCGGCTACGTCCGCGCCACCGTGCCGACGGGCAAGGCGGACTCCGCGATCGCCGCCGCCGCGAAGCTGTCCTCCGTGCAGGCCATCGACCTCAAGCAGGACATCCCGCTCGACGACCCGAGGCCCGAGGCGGACTCCCCCGAGGGCAAGGACAAGGGCAAGGGCAAGGACAAGGGCAAGGGCACTTACCCGGCGCCGGACAAGAACACCCCTGCCGAGAACCCGTACAACCCGTCCTTCGAGACGGGCGCCGTCGACTTCGTGAAGAAGAACCCGAAGGCGGACGGCCGCGGCGTGACCATCGGTGTCCTCGACTCGGGTGTCGACCTGGGCCACCCCGCCCTCCAGAAGACGACCACCGGCGAGCGCAAGATCGTCGACTGGGTCACCGCCACCGACCCGATCGTCGACAGCGACGGCACCTGGCGCCCGATGACCGCCAGTGTCACGGGCCCCCAGTTCACCTCGGGCGGCAAGACCTGGAAGACGCCGGCGGGCAACTTCCTGTTCAACACCTTCAGCGAGTCCGCCACCAAGGGCGGCGACGCCGACGGCGACCTGGACCGCGACGGCAGGACCACCAGCGTCTGGGGCGTCCTGTACGACCCGGCGAACGGCACCGTCCGTGTCGACCTGAACAACAACAACGACTTCACGGACGACGTCCCGATGAAGCCGTACAAGGACGGCTACCAGGTCGGCTACTTCGGCCAGGACAAGAAGGACCCCGCGACCGGCGCGGACATGCGCATCCCGTTCGTCGTGGAGATCCGCAAGGACGTGGCGATGGACCCCTACGGCGGGTCCTGGATCGGCAAGAAGGCCGACTTCGTCAACATCGGCCTGATCGAGTCCGAGCACGGCACGCACGTCGCCGGCATCACCGCCGCCAACAGCCTGTTCGGCGGCAGGATGAACGGCGCAGCCCCGGGCGCGAAGATCGTCTCCTCCCGGGCCTGCAACTGGAACGGCGGCTGCACCAACGTCGCACTCACCGAGGGCATGATCGACCTCGTCGTCAACCGCGGCGTGGACATCGTCAACATGTCCATCGGCGGCCTGCCGGCGCTCAACGACGGCAACAACGCCCGCGCCCAGCTGTACACGCGGCTCATCGACACCTACGGCGTGCAGCTCGTCATCTCGGCGGGCAACAGCGGCCCGGGTCTGAACACCATCGGCGACCCCGGCCTCGCCGACAAGGTCATCTCGGTCGGCGCGACCATCTCCAAGGAGACCTGGGCCGCCAACTACGGCTCCGTGGTGAACAAGTCGTACTCGATGATGCCGTTCTCCTCGCGCGGTCCGCGTGAGGACGGCGGCTTCGCGCCGGTCATCTCGGCGCCCGGTGCGGCCATCAACACCACCCAGACCTGGCTGCCCGGCGGCCCGGTCGCCGAGGCCGGCTACTCGCTGCCGGCCGGTTACTCGATGCTCCAGGGCACCTCGATGGCCTCCCCGCAGGCGGCCGGCGCGTCCGCGCTGCTGCTGTCGGCGGCCAAGCAGAAGCACATCGACCTGCCCCCGGCGAAGCTGCGCACCGCGCTGACCTCGACCGCCCAGCACATCAAGGGCGAGCAGCCGCACACCGAGGGCGCCGGCCTGATGGACATCGTCAAGGCCTGGAAGTCGATCGAGAAGGGCGCCTCGGCGCATGAGTACACGGTCAAGGCCCCGGTCAGCACCTCGCTGTCCTGGGCGCTTGCCACGCCGGACTTCGGCACCGGTCTGTACGACCGCGAGGGCGGTCTGAAGAAGGGCCAGAAGAAGACCTACGACGTCCAGGTCACCCGGACGACGGGCGCGGCCGGTTCGGTCAAGCACCACCTGAGCCTGAAGAACGACGACGGCACCTTCAAGATCGTCGGCTCGCACGAGGTCTCGCTGCCGCTGAACAAGCCGGTGACGGTCAGGATCGAGGCGCGTCCCGGTTCGGCCGGCGTGCACAGCGCGATCCTCGAGGTCGACGACAACCGCACCGAGGGTGCGGACAAGCAGATCATGCTGACCGTGGTGGTCGCCACGGACATCGCCAAGCCCTCCTACACCTACTCGGTGTCGGGTGTGGCACAGCGCAACAGCACCGAGTCGTACTTCGTGACGGTCCCCGCCGGCGCGAAGACCCTCGAGGTCTCGATGAGCGGCCTCAAGGACGGCAGCCAGACCCGCTTCATCGCGATCCACCCGTACGGCACCCCGGTGGACAACACCTCGACCCCGTACTGCTACCCGAACTACAACAACCCGGCCAACACCTGCCGTCCGGACGTGCGTTCGTACGCCAAGCCGATGCCGGGCGTCTGGGAGATCGAGGTCGAGGCGCGTCGTACCTCGCCGCTGCTCGACAACCCGTACAAGCTGAACGCGGCCGTGTACGGGCTGGACTTCAGCCCCGCGGTGCAGACGGTCGACGAGGCGAAGGCCGGTACGCCGACCCCCGTGTCCTGGACGCTGACGAACAAGCTCGCCGGTCTTGACGCCCAGCTCAAGGGCGGCTCGCTGGGCTCGTCGAAGTCGGACCGTCCCGGCATCCGTGACGGCGAGGAGCAGACGACGACCATCGTCGTGCCGGCCGGTGCGGAGCGCCTGGACGTCGCCATCGGCAACGTCTCGGACGCCGGGGCCGACCTGGACCTGTACGTGTACAACGCCGCCGGCACGCGCGTCGCCTACTCGGCCGCGGGCGGCTCGGAGGAGTCCGTCTCCATCGCCAAGCCCGCCGCGGGCACGTACACCGTCCTGATCGACGCCTACTCGGTGCCGGCCGGCACCACGGCCTACGACTACCGGGACGTGTACTACTCGGCGGCGCTCGGCTCGGTCAAGGTCGACGAGTCGAAGGTGTACACCCTCGCCCCGAACGGCACGGCGCAGATCTCCGCCGACGTCGTCGCGAACCAGCCGGCCCCCGCGGGCCGCGAGTTCTTCGGCGAGGTGCAGGTGCTGAACACCCGTGGCACCGCCGCGGGCCTCGGCAGCGTGAAGATCGGCAAGGTCGTCCAGTAACGGCGGTCTCCACCTCCGGTACGTGACGGCGGGGCGGGCTCCATACGGAGCCCGCCCCTCGCGTTTCCGGTGCGGCCCGTCCACCGGGCCGTCCCACTCCGTGGGCAATGATTGGACAGACGGACCCAGGACAGACGCATGATGGAACCGTCCTGCGCGTACCGCGTACGCAGAGTGAATGAGCAGAAGGAGTCCCCGTGAGGATCGGAATCGTCGGAGCCACCGGTCAGGTCGGCACGGTCATGCGCGGGATCCTCACGGAGCGCGACTTCCCGGTCACCGAACTGCGCCTGTTCGCCTCGGCCCGATCGGCGGGTTCGGTCCTCGACGGGGTCACGGTGGAGGACGCTGCCACCGCGGACTACACCGGCCTGGACATCGTGCTGTTCTCGGCGGGCGGCGCGACCTCCAGGGCGCTGGCGGAGAAGGTCACGGCGCAGGGCGCCGTGGTGATCGACAACTCCTCGGCGTGGCGCATGGACCCGGACGTGCCGCTGGTGGTGTCCGAGGTGAACCCGCACGCGATCGCCGACCGCCCCAAGGGCATCATCGCCAACCCGAACTGCACGACGATGGCCGCGATGCCGGTTCTCAAGCCGCTGCACGCGGAGGCGGGCCTCACGGCGCTGGTCGTCGCCACCTACCAGGCGGTGTCCGGATCGGGCCTCGCGGGCGTCGCCGAGCTGCACGGCCAGACCATGAAGGTCGTCGCGGAGGCCGACCGGCTGACCCACGACGGCGCGGCCGTGGACTTCCCCGAGCCCTCCGTCTACAAGCGCCCGATCGCCTTCAACGTGCTCCCCCTCGCGGGCAACGTCGTCGACGACGGCCTGCACGAGACCGACGAGGAGCAGAAGCTCCGCAACGAGTCCCGCAAGATCCTGGAGATCCCGGAGCTGAAGGTGTCCGGCACCTGCGTGCGCGTGCCCGTCTTCACCGGCCACTCCCTCCAGGTCAACGCCCGCTTCGCCCGCCCGATCGGCGTGGAGCGCGCGACCGAGCTGCTCGGCGGTGCTCCCGGCGTCGCCCTCTCCGACATCCCGACGCCGCTCCAGGCGGCCGGACAGGACCCGTCCTACGTCGGCCGGATCCGCCCCGACGAAACGGTGGACAACGGCCTGGCCCTGTTCATCTCCAACGACAACCTCCGCAAGGGCGCGGCCCTGAACGCGGTGCAGATCGCGGAGCTGGTGGCGGCGGAGCTCAAGGGCTAGTCACCAGTGGCCCGGCCCCTGCGCACCTCGTAGAGGAAGCAGCCGTACTCGACGGCCCGGACGTGGACGAGCGCCACGGCCGGGTCGTCGAACGCTTCCGCGAAGGCCGCGTCGAACCGGGCGGCGCCCTCCCCGACCAGCCGCCCGCCCAGGATGCGCCCGTCGGCGCCGTAGCGCCGGACCACACGGTGGGCGTCGCTGAACGGACGGCTCTCGCCGGCCGGCCCCGCGCACTCCCGCGCGTGGATGAAGACCGGCCCCTGCTCGTCGTACGCGCCCGGGGTGGCGCCCGTCTCCGCCGCCCAGCGCCGCAGCGGGGCGTAGGAGACCAGCGCGATCCGCTCCCCCGGCTCGCTCCTGCGCAGGCAGCAGCGCAGGGGCGCGCCGCCCTCCTCGTCGGTGTACGGGGCCGCCGGGCGTCCGGCGTCGTCCCGCTCCCGCAGCCGCGCCAGCACCACCGGGGCGATGGCACGTGCGCTGTATCCCGTCGTTCCGCTCACTGTCGTCATGCCCCCAGGCTCGCGCTCCCCCGCCCCGGTCACCGGCGGGTTCCGGTCGTCGCGTTCCGCGCGGGTCACGTGGAAAGATGGCGCAATCCACACATCACGAGGAGATGACCGCGTGCCTGGCACAAACCTGACTCGCGAAGAGGCGCAGCAGCGGGCGAAGCTGCTCACCGTTGACTCGTACGAGATCGATCTCGACCTCTCCGGCGCGGAGGGTGGGGGTCCCACCCGCTCGAACGGAGCTGAGAGTGGGGGAGGTACCTACAGGTCCGTGACCACGGTGCGCTTCGACGTCGCCGAGGAAGGCGCCGCCTCCTTCATCGACCTGGTGGCCCCGGCCGTCCACGAGGTGACCCTCAACGGCGACTCGCTGGACCCCGCCGAGGTCTTCGCGGACTCCCGGATCGCCCTGCCGGGCCTGCTCGCGGGCCGCAACATCCTGCGGGTCGTCGCGGACTGCGCGTACACCAACACCGGTGAGGGCCTGCACCGTTTCGTCGACCCGGTCGACGACCAGGCCTACCTCTACACCCAGTTCGAGGTACCGGACGCCCGACGGGTCTTCGCCTCCTTCGAGCAGCCGGACCTGAAGGCCACCTTCCAGTTCACCGTGAAGGCGCCCGAGGGCTGGACGGTGGTGTCCAACTCGCCGACGCCCGAGCCGCGGGAAAACGTCTGGGTGTTCGAGCCGACGCCGCGCATCTCGACGTACATCACCGCGCTGATCGCCGGCCCGTACCACAGCGTCCACAGCGTGTACGAGAAGGACGGTCAGTCGGTCCCGCTCGGCATCTACTGCCGGCCCTCCCTCGCCGAGTTCCTCGACGCGGACGCGATCTTCGAGGTCACCCGGCAGGGCTTCGACTGGTTCCAGGAGAAGTTCGACTACGCCTACCCGTTCGAGAAGTACGACCAGCTCTTCGTGCCGGAGTTCAACGCGGGCGCGATGGAGAACGCGGGCGCGGTCACCATCCGCGACCAGTACGTCTTCCGGTCCAAGGTGACCGACGCGGCGTACGAGCTGCGCGCCGAGACCATCCTGCACGAGCTGGCCCACATGTGGTTCGGCGACCTGGTCACCATGGAGTGGTGGAACGACCTGTGGCTGAACGAGTCGTTCGCCACGTACACCTCCATCGCCTGCCAGGCGTACGCCCCCGGCTCGCGCTGGCCGCACTCGTGGACCACGTTCGCCAACTCCATGAAGACCTGGGCGTACCGGCAGGACCAGCTGCCGTCCACCCACCCGATCATGGCGGACATCCGTGACCTGGACGACGTCCTGGTCAACTTCGACGGCATCACCTACGCCAAGGGCGCGAGCGTCCTCAAGCAGCTCGTCGCCTACGTCGGCATGGACGAGTTCTTCCGGGGCGTGCAGGCGTACTTCAAGCGGCACGCCTACGGCAACACGCGCCTGTCCGACCTGCTCGGCGCGCTGGAGGAGACCTCCGGGCGCGATCTGAAGACCTGGTCGAAGAAGTGGCTGGAGACGGCCGGCATCAACATCCTGCGCCCGGAGATCGAGACGGACGAGGCGGGGGTCATCACCTCCTTCGCCGTCCGCCAGGAGGCCCCGGCCCTGCCGGCCGGCGCCAAGGGCGAGCCCACCCTGCGCCCGCACCGGATCGCGATCGGCCTGTACGACCTCGACGAGGCGAGCGGCAAGCTGGTGCGCGCCGCGGACGGCCGGATCGAGCTGGACGTGGACGGCGAGCTGACCGCCGTGCCGCAGCTGGCCGGCCGGCGCCGCCCGGCGGTGATCCTGCTCAACGACGACGACCTGTCGTACGCCAAGGTCCGCCTGGACGAGGGATCGCTGGCCGTCGTCACCGAGCACCTGGGCGACTTCGAGTCCTCGCTGCCGCGGGCCCTGTGCTGGGCGTCGGCCTGGGACATGACCCGGGACGGGGAGCTGGCGACCCGCGACTACCTGTCCCTGGTGCTGTCCGGGATCGGCAAGGAGTCCGACATCGGGGTCGTGCAGTCGCTGCACCGCCAGGTGAAGCTGGCCGTCGACCTGTACGCCGACCCGGCCGCCCGCGAGGCCCTGCTCACCCGCTGGACGGACGCCACCTTGGCCCACCTGCGGGCGGCGGACGCGGGCAGCGACCACCAGCTCGCGTGGGCGCGCGCCTTCGCGGCGACCGCGCGCACGCCGGAGCAGCTCGACCTGCTCGAGTCCCTGCTGGACGGCTCGCAGACCATCGAGGGCCTGGTCGTGGACACGGAGCTGCGCTGGGCGTTCGTGGAGCGGCTGGCGGCCGTCGGCCGGTTCGACGAGGCGGAGATCGCGGGCGAGTACGAGCGCGACAGGACGGCGGCCGGTGAGCGGCACGCGGCCACCGCCCGCGCCGCCCGCCCGACCGAGGAGGCCAAGGCCGAGGCCTGGGCGTCGGTCGTCGAGTCCGACAAGCTCCCGAACGCCGTCCAGGAGGCGGTCATCGGGGGCTTCGTGCAGACCGACCAGCGCGAGCTGCTCGCGCCGTACACCGACCGGTACTTCGAGGTGGTCAAGGACCTCTGGGACGCCCGTTCCCACGAGATGGCCCAGCAGATCGCGGTCGGCCTCTACCCGTCGATCCAGGTGTCCGAGGACACCCTGCGCAAGACCGACGAGTGGCTGGCCTCGGCCGAGCCGAACGCGGCGCTGCGCCGGCTGGTCTCGGAGTCACGGGCGGGCGTCGAGCGCGCCCTGAAGGCCCAGGCGGCGGACACGGCGGCCCAGCCGTAACACGGCCCGTACGACGACAAGGGGCGTCCGGTGCTCGACCGGGCGCCCCTTTCCGTTCCGCTCTGCGCCCCCGCCCCGTCACTCTTGGCGCACGCATGCCTCCCGCACCGGACCGGCGAGCCGTACCTGACGGGCCGTGCGTCGAGACGGTGGAGCGGCCCCCGCTCGCCGACCCGAGGGAGAGCCCGCGTGGCCGACGTCCGCCCCCGGACCACCGCACCGCGCCCGCACACCGGCAGCCGCACCACCGCGCGCGCCGCCCCCGTGTCCGGGACCGAGCTGTCCCGCCACCGTCGCGCCGAACGCCAGTGCCATGCCGGCCAGTTGGACCGGGGTGAGCGCCTGTCCGAGGGCGGCCCAGCCGACCACGGCGGCGGTGAGCGGCGACAGGGGGCCGAGGAAGGTGACCCGGGTGGCGGAGAGCCGGCCGATGCCGCGGAACCAGAGCCAGTAGGCGAGCGCCGTGTTGGCCAGGGCGAGGTAGGCGTAGCCGCCGAGGGCGCGGGCGTCCAGCGCGGGCGGAGGCCCCTCGGCCAGCAGGGCGAGGGGCGCGATCAGCAGGCCGCCCGCGGTGAGCTGCCAGCCGGTCAGCGCGAGCGGACCGGCACCGGCCGGGCGGCCCCACCTCTTGGCCAGCACGGTGCCGGTGGACATCGAGGCGGTGGAGGCGAGGGCGGCGGCGACTCCCACGCCGTCCAGCGCGCCGGCCGCCCTCAGCACGACGAGGCTGACCCCGAACGCCGCCACGATCCCGGTGAGCAGCGCCCGCCCCGTCGGACGCTGCCCCAGCAGCGGCGCGGAGAGTCCCACGACGAACAGCGGCCCCACCGATCCGACGACCGCCGCCATTCCGCCCGGCAGCCGGTACGCGGACAGGAACAGCAGCGGGAAGAAGGCGCCGATGTTCAGTGCGCCGAGGACCGCCGCCTTCCACCACCAGGCGCCCTTCGGCAGCACCCGGGCCATCGCCAGCAGCAGGAGCCCGGCGGGCAGCGCCCGGGCCAGCGCGGTGAAGAGGGGCCGCCCGGGCGGCAGGAACTCGGTGGTGACGGCGTAGGTGGTGCCCCAGGAGACCGGGGCGAGGGCGGTGAGGGCGGCCAGGGACCAGATGGCGGCGGGACGCCGGGAGTCAGCCATGAAAATTAGCTTAGCTGCAAGCTACTTATCGTCAAGCTACTTTCTTGCGGCCGAACCGTAGGGCGGCGGATACTCGGTCCATGACTCAACGCCCCCGACCGCGCGCGGACGCCGTCGACGCGATCATCGACCAGTGGGCGGCCGTGCGGCCCGATCTCGACACCGCGGGGATGGAGGTCTTCGGGCGGATCTTCCGGCTCTCGCGGGCGATGGGAGACCGGATGGAGAGGGCGTACGCGCCGTTCGGGATCTCACGGGGCGAGTTCGACGTGCTGGCCACGCTGCGCCGTGCCGGCGAGCCCTACACGCTCTCGCCCCGGCAGCTCTCGGCGACGCTCATGCTCACCACGGGCGGGATGACCGGGCGGCTGGACAAGCTGGAGGGCGCGGGGCTGCTGCGCCGCTCGCCGGATCCGCACGACCGGCGGGGCCTCAGGGTCACGCTGACCGACAAGGGGCTGCGGCTCATCGACGAGGCGGTGGGAGCGGGACTCGCCGCGCAGACGCAGGCGCTGTCCGCCCTGGACGCCGAACGGGCGGGCGAGCTGGCCGACCTGCTCAGGGAGCTGCTGGCCGGGACGTCCCAGTCACCGGGGGCACCGGCGTAGGGCCCTCGCCCGGCGGCCCCGCGGCCGCCAGGCTCTCCGGTCCCGCAACGCACCCAGGGCGCCCACCTCACCCACGTACGGCGGCTGTGCGCGTACGTACGGCGAGGTCGGCGCCCTCGGAGGATCGTGCTGCTGACGGACCGCGGCGGGAGAGGCCCGCGTCAGGCCTCGGCCTTGACGTCCACGTCCCGGCTCGCGCGCGGCTGCCTGTCCTTGGACTTGTCCAGGACCATGACCAGGCCGGTGATGACCAGGAACAGCAGGAGCGGGAGACCGACGAACAGACCCAGCGTCTGGATGACGCTCAGGCCCTTGCCGGGGTCGTCGCCGTCGTCGCGCGTCAGCGCGAGCGCGGGGGACGACATGAGCAGCATCATCAGCGTCGTACCGGCGGCCAGAGCGCCGGCGCGCAGGGCGTTCTTCTTGTCCACGGTGCAAACGTAGCGAACCCCGGAACGGGTCACGCGCCCGGGGTGCCGTATTCGCACCGGACGGCCGCGGAAAAAACCCCACGGGTCGCACCCGCGCGGGCCCCGGCGCTTCCCGGTGGTCAGCCCGTGTCGTCCGGCGCGGTCCGTGCGTCCGTCCGCAGCACGTCCGTCAGGGCGCGCAGCCGGGGCGACGCGGCGAGTTCCTCCAGGGTGACCGGGCGGCCCTCGGCGTCGGCGACGGGCAGGCGCCAGTTCGGATACTGGTCCCAGGTGCCCGGCAGGTTCTGCGGACGCCGGTCGCCGACCGTGTCCGGCAGCCACAGGCCGATCATGCGGGCCGGGGTGCGCAGCAGGAAGCGGTGGACGGCCTGGATGCCGGCCTCCTCCTCCGCGGCCGCGCCGCCGGCGCCGTCCGTGCGCCGCAGCAGGCCCAGCTCCGTCAGCAGCGCCAGCCACTCGTCCGTGTCCGCGGCGGCCTCCGCGCGCTCCTCCTCCAGGGGGCGGGTGAGCAGGCCGAGGCGGTGGCGCAGGGCGACGTGTTCGCCGGTGAGGCGGGCCGCGGTGGACGGCAGGTCGTGGGTGGTGGCGGTGGCCAGGCAGTCCGCGCGCCAGCGTTCGGGGGGCAGCGGGCGGCCCGACCCCTCCCAGTCCCGTTCGAACCACAGCACCGAGGTGCCGAGCACCCCGCGCCGGTCCAGGGTCTCGCGCACCCCGGGCTCCACCGTCCCGAGGTCCTCGCCGATCACCACGGCCCCCGCCCGCGAGGCCTCGAGCACCAGCACGGCGAGCATGGCCTCGGCGTCGTAGCGGACATACGTGCCCTCGGTGGGCGGCAGGCCCTGCGGGATCCACCACAGCCGGAACAGGCCCATGACGTGGTCGATGCGCAGGGCACCGGCGTAGCGGAACAGGGCGCGCAGCAGCCGGCGGAAGGGCGCGTAGCCGGAGGCGGCGAGCCGGTCGGGGCGCCAGGGCGGCAGGCCCCAGTCCTGGCCGCGCGCGTTGAAGGCGTCCGGCGGTGCGCCGACCGACATGCCGGCCGCGAAGTGGTCCCGCTGCGCCCAGGCGTCGGCCCCGCCGGGGTGCACGCCCACGGCGAGGTCGTGCACGATCCCGATCCCCATGCCCGCCTCGCGGGCGGTGCGCTGGGCGTCGGTGAGCTGGGCGTCGGTGAGCCAGGCGAGCCAGGAGTGGAAGTCGACGCGGTCCCGCAGCGCGGCGCGGGCGCGGGCGGTCTCCGTCGAGCGCGGGTCGCGCAGCCCCTCGGGCCACCGGCTCCAGTCCGAGCCGTGCACCTCGGCGAGCGCGTACCAGGTGGCGTGGTCCTCCAGGGCCCGCCCCTGTTCGGCGAGGAAGTCGGCGTGGGCGGCGCGGCGGCCGGGCCCGAGCGGCACCCGCCGCACCAGCTCCAGCGCCTCGCGCTTGAGCTCCCACACCGCGTCCCGGTCGATCAGCGAGCCCTCGTCCAGTACGGCGGCGCGCAGCCGGCCGGCCCGCTCCAGCAGGGGCCGCAGCCGCTCGCGGTCCTCGGCGTACGCGAACTCCGGGACGTCCTCGACCCGCAGGTGCACCGGGTCGGGGAAGCGGCGCGAGGAGGGGCGGTAGGGGGACGGGTCGGCGGGCGGTCCGGGCACGGCCGCGTGCAGCGGATTGACCTGCACGAACCCGGCTCCCAGCGTCCGCCCGGCCCAGCCGCTCAGCTCGGCCAGGTCACCGAGGTCGCCCATGCCCCAGGAGCGGTGGGAGAGGAGGGAGTAGAGCTGGACGAGCAGCCCGTACGAGCGTGCCGCCGGGGTGGGCAGCCGGGGCGGGGCGGCGATCAGGTGCGCCCGCCCGGTGCGGCCGTCGGGGGCGGTGGCGGTCAGCCGGTGGACGCCGGGCGGCAGGGGGGCCACGGGGGCCGTCGGGTCCACGCGGTCGCCGCTCCGGTCCGCGCCGTGCACCCATGTGCGGGTCTCGCCCTGCTCGGTCTCGACGTCCAGCCGGGTGCCGGGGGGCAGCCCGGCGAGGGCGGCCGGCGGCAGCCCGGCGTCCGCGTCCGCCGCGGGGCCACCGCCCGTGGGAGCGTCCGCCGCGGGGCCCAGCCAGTGCACCACCGTCGGTGGCAGCAGTCGTTCGTCCCGTTCCCGTTCGCGGGCGGTGAGCGCGGCGCGCGCGGCCGCCGGGGTGCTCGCGTCGACGTCCAGGGCGGCCAGGGCCGCGACGATCGCCGTGGCGGAGGCGGTGACCGTACGGCCCGGGGAGGGGCTGTAGGAGGCGGCGACGCCGTGCAGCGCGGCGAGCCGGGCCAACTCGTCACCGAGAGGCCCGGAAGGCCCGGAGGACCCGGCAGTCCCGGCAGGTTCGGGAGACCCGGCGGATCCGGGAGGTTCGGCCGGCCGCGGTTGTGTCATCTACAACTCCGCGCGGCAGGGGTCCTGTTCGGCCGACTCGGCGACCGACTCGCTGGTCAGGGGGGCGGCCTCGGCGAGCGGCGGCTCGCTGGTGAGCGGCTCGGCGTCGGGCAGCGGCGGCTCGCTGGTGAGCGGGACGTCGGCGCAGGTGCCCTCCGCGCTGAACACGCTGGGGCCGGATTCGGCGGGCAGCCGGGGCTCGGGCAGCAGGTGGTCGGCGGGCGGCTCCGCCACGTGTTTGGACAGGGCCGAGAGCAGAAGGTGTGCCGGTGCGGCCACGGGGGCCTCCTTGTCGAGTACGGCGTCAAGGGGATTACCGCAGCCCTACCCAGTGCGCGCCGGGGCAGACGTAGGAGAACGGCCTAGGTGCCGCTGCTCACATTCCCTTCCACCAGGTTGGGGCAATCGCGGCACAACGGCCACTCTCGTTGACACCTTCCCCTGGGGATGGTGTGGTCAGGACTCTTCGACACCGCCTTCGGCTCCGCCCGGCGAAGGCCGATCGACGAGGAGGGGCCGTGCGGCTTCGGCGCGGTATGGGGCATGGGAAGAGCGCGGCCGCACTCGCGCTCGCCGTCCTGGCCGGAACAATGGGAGCCGCACCCGCGGCCGTCGCGGCGCCGTCCGCCCCCGATCCCGGCACCGGACTCCCGGCCGCGAAACCGGAGCACCCCGCCACGGCCTCCTCCGACCTCGCGGTGTGGCCGCGCCCGCAGTCCCTGCGGGCGACCGGCGGCGCGGTGAAGGTCGCCGACCGGGTCGTCGCCCTGGTCGCCGACGCGGACGCGGACCCGTACGCCCTGAGCGCGCTGCGCTCGCTGCTGTACGAGGCCGGGGCCCGGACAGTCACGGACCTCCGGGGGACGGACGCGGTTCCGGTGGGCACCCTGGCGGTGCGCGCGTACACCGAGCGGGCGCACAGCGACCCGATGCACGCGCTGCCCTCCGGCGGCTACCTCCTCACCGCGGGCAAGGACGCCGTGACGCTCACCGGCTCCGGCGAGGACGGCCTCTTCCACGCCGTGCAGACACTGCGGCAGCTCCTGCGCCCCGACGGGACCGTCCCCGGCGTGAACGTCCGGGACTGGCCGGGCACCGCCGTGCGCGGCACCACGGAGGGCTTCTACGGCACCGCGTGGACGCAGCGGCAGCGGCTCGGCCAGCTGGACTTCATGGGCCGTACCAAGCAGAACCGGTACCTGTACGCCCCGGGTGACGACCTCTACCGTCAGGAGCGCTGGCGCGAGGCGTACCCGGCCCTGCAGCGGTCCGCCTTCCGTGAGCTGGCCGACCGGGCGCGCGCCAACCACGTCACGCTCGGCTGGGCGGTGGCACCCGGCCAGTCGCTGTGCTTCGCCTCGGACGACGACGTGCGGGCGCTGAACCGCAAGCTGGAGGCGATGTGGGCGCTCGGCTTCCGGGCGTTCCAGCTCCAGTTCCAGAACGTCAGCTACAGCGAGTGGCACTGCGGCGCGGACCCGGCCCGTTTCGGCTCCGGCCCGGACGCGGCGGCACGGGCGCAGGCGCGGGTGGCGAACGAGGTCGCCCGCTACCTCGCGGAGCGGCACCCGGACGCGGCGCCGCTGTCGTTGATGCCGACGGAGTTCTACGAGGACGGGTCGACGCCCTACCGGCGGGCGCTGGCGTCCGCCCTGGACGCCTCGGTCCAGGTGGCCTGGACCGGGGTGGGCGTGGTGCCGCGGACCATCACGGGCGACGAACTGGCCGACGCCCGGGCGGCGTTCGCGCATCCGCTGGTCACCATGGACAACTACCCGGTCAACGACTACGCCGAGGACCGCATCTTCCTCGGCCCGTACACCGGGCGTGACCCGGCCGTCGCCAGCGGCTCGTCCGCCCTCCTTGCCAACGCGATGGAGCAGGCGGAGGCCTCGCGCATCCCGCTGTTCACGGCGGCCGACTACGCCTGGAACCCGCGCGACTACCGCCCCGAGGAGTCCTGGAAGGCGGCCGTCGCCGACCTCGCGGGAGGCGACGAGCAGCGCCACGAGGCGCTGTCGGCGCTGGCCGGCAACGACGCGTCCTCCGTGCTCGGCGGCACCGAGTCGGCGTATCTGCGCCCGCTGATCGCGGCCGTCTGGCAGGCCCGTACGACGACGGACCGGGCCGCGAACGAGCGGGCCGAGCAGCGGCTGCGCGACGCCTTCGAGGTGCTGCGCGAGCTGCCGCGGAACCTGTCGGGGGACGGCACTCTGGCAGCCGAAGTGGCGCCCTGGTCCGCGCAGTTGGCGCGCTACGGCAAGGCGGGCGATGCGGCCCTCGACATGCTCGGCGCCCAGCGCGCGGGCGACGCGGCGGGTGCCTGGACCGCGTACCGGACGCTGGACCGGCTGCGGGCCGGCATCAGGAGCGCCGACGTGACGGTCGGCAAGGGGGTTCTGGACCCCTTCCTCGACCGGGCGCGGCAGGAGTACGAGACCTGGGCCGGCCTGACCCACGAGCCGGCCGCGGACCCGGGTGGGGCGCCGGACGGCCGGACGGTCCGTTTCCCGAGCGCCCGCGCCCTCACCGCCGTGACGGTCCTCAGCGACCCCGGAACGACCGGTGCCGTCGAGGTCCACGTGCCCGGACAGGGCTGGCGCCGGGTGGGATCGCTGACGGAACAGGGGGCCACGGAGATCGTCACCGCGCAGTCCCCGTCCGCGGACAGCGCGGTCACGCACCCGCCGGCCCTCTGGCCGCCGGTCTCCCCGGCTCCCGACCTCTGGACGCGCCCGCCGGCTCTCGTGCAGCCCACTCCCCCGCCGGCCGGTACCCGCGTCGACGCCGTCCGCGTGACCGGCGCCTACGCCTTGCGGGTGCGCCACCTGGTCCCCTGGTTCGCCGACACCCCGGTGGCGGACCTGGTGCTGCCGCGTGCCGAGGCCGACGCGGAGATCGGCGGCACGGAGCGGCTGACCGCCCGGCTGTCCTCCGGCCGTCCGGCCGACGTGCGGGGAAAGGTCACCGTCGAGGCCCCCGAGGGCATCGAGGTCCGCGTCCCCAGCAAGCCGGTCACCGTGCCCCGCGGCACCACGGTGAACGTCCCCGTCGAGGTGATCGTGCCGCCGGGCTCGCCCTCCCGCTCGTACGACATCCGCGTCACCTTCGCCGGAGTGACCCGCACCGTCACGGTCCGCACCTTCCCGCGCACCGCGGGCCCCGACCTGGCGCGCACCGGCACGGCGAGCTCCTCCGCCGACGAGACCGCCGACTTCCCGGCCTCCGCCGCGATCGACGGCAACCCGGACACCCGCTGGTCCTCCCCCGTCGACGACGGCGCCTGGTGGCAGGTGGAACTCCCGCAGTCGGTGCGCCTGGGCAAGGTCGCCCTCCACTGGCAGGACGCCCATCCCTCCGCCTACCGCATCCAGGTCTCCACCGACGGCCGGCGCTGGCGCACCGCCGCGACCGTCCGCGGCAGCGACGGCGGCCGCGAGACCCTGCGCATGGACGCGCGGGACGTCCGCCACATCCGCGTGCAGGGCGACAAGCGGGCCACCCAGTACGGCTATTCGCTGTGGTCGGTGGAGGCGTACGCGGTCGCGGACTGAGCCCGCCCGGCGGAACGGGATCCTCCGTTCCGCCGGACCGCGATCGCCGGCTTTCTTCGGACCGCTTCCCGATCTTTCGGGCGTCACTATTCACTCAGTACATGTACTCAGTGCATACTGAGCTCATGAGCACCCGCCACATCCTGCTGGGGCTGCTCGCCGGAGGGCCGAGCCATGGCTACGACCTGAAGCGACGCCACGACGAACACTTCCCACAGGCCCGCCCGCTGGCTTACGGACAGGTCTACACGACCCTGCAACGGCTGGTCCGCGACGGACTGGCCCAGGTGGAGGGCACCGACTCCGACGGAGGACCGGAGCGCACGCTGTACCGCCTCACGGCCGAGGGCTCGCGCGAAGTCGCCGACTGGGCCGGGCAGGTCACGCCTCCCGCACCCTTCGTGGCGAACGAGATCTTCGCGAAGGTCGTCACGGCGATCCTCACCGGCGGCGACCCCGCCGCCCACCTGCTCGCGCAACGCGCCGCGCACATGGAGCGGATGCGGGAGCTGACGGCGGTCAAGACCGCCCCGGGCGCCGATCTGGCGACCGTGCTCTCGGCGGACTACGCCCTCAACCACCTCGACGCCGACCTGCGCTGGATGACCACCACCCAGGCCCGGCTCACCACTCTGACCGCTCTGACCGTGGAGGTCGACCGAGCATGAGCAACCCTCCGGTGCCCCTTCTGGAGGCCCGAGACCTCGTCAAGTCCCATGGCAGGACCCCGGCGCTGCGCGGGGCGAGCCTGGAGCTGCGCGAGGGCGAGATCGTCGCCGTGACCGGCGCCAGCGGCAGCGGGAAGTCCACGCTGCTGCACTGCCTGGCGGGCATCGTCCGGCCGGACGAGGGCTCGGTGACGTACCGCGAGGAACGCGTCGACAGGCTGCCGGAGCAGCGCCTGAGCGAACTGCGCCGCACCGACTTCGGGGTGGTGTTCCAGTTCGGGCAGCTGATCCCCGAACTGACCGCCGTGGACAACGTCGCGCTGCCGCTGATGCTGGCCGGGACCGCGCGGGGGACGGCCCAGGAGCAGGCGGGGGCGTGGCTCGAGCGGTTCGGGGTGGGGGAGCAGAAGGCAGCACGGCCCGGGGAGTTGAGTGGCGGCCAGGCGCAACGCGTAGCGCTGGCAAGGGCGTTGGTGACCGGTCCGAGGGTGGTGTTCGCGGACGAGCCGACGGGGGCACTGGACTCGCTGGCGAGCGAACAGGTGATGACGGCCCTGGTCGGAGCCGCCCGGGAGGCGGGCACGGCGGTCCTGCTGATCACGCACGACGCCCAGACGGCGGCGTACGCCGACCGCGAGGTGCGGCTGCAGGACGGCATGACGGTCGCGTCGGAGGTGCTCGCGTGAGGACCGATCTGCGGCTGGCCTGGCTGCTG
This sequence comes from Streptomyces sp. NPDC087787, assembly GCF_044743035.1. Classification (NCBI taxonomy): domain Bacteria; kingdom Bacillati; phylum Actinomycetota; class Actinomycetes; order Kitasatosporales; family Streptomycetaceae; genus Streptomyces; species Streptomyces sp. NPDC087787. The sequence goes on along the minus strand of NZ_JBIUVQ010000027.1, from coordinate 36,553 downwards.
GTGCGGGGCTCGGACCGGCGGGAGTGGTGGCGGATCGCGCTCACGGCGGTGGGGGCGATGTGCGCGACGGGGCTGGGGCTCGCGGCCGCCGTCCTGGCCACGGTGCGCGGTCAGTACAGCTTCTCCGTCGGCAACGGCCTGCTCGACCATCCCGGCGAGCGCTCCGGGGTGATCGTCACGCTGCTGCTCCTGCTGGTGCCCGTGCTCGGGTTCCTCGGGCAGTGCGCCCGGATCGGCGCGGTGCACCGCGACCGGCGGACGGCCGTGCTGCGGCTGGCGGGCGCGGAGCCGGGGCGGGTGCGGCGGATCGCGGCGCTGGAGACGGGGCTCGCCTGCCTGCTGGGCTCCGTGCTCGCCACGGCCGGGGCGGCGGCGGTGCTGGTGGCCGTGTGGGAGCGGCCGACCGCGTCGGCCTGGGCCGGGATGGCGCTGGTCGCGGTGGTGGTACCGGTGCTGGGCACGGCGGCCGTGGTGCCGGCGCTGCGCCGCGTGGTGGCCTCACCGCTGGGGTGGGTGCGGCGGAGCCACGAGCGACGGTCGGGTCGTGGTCCGGCGCTGCTGTTCGTGGGCGCACTGCTGGTCGTGGGCGTGGTGGCGCTGGGGGCGGTGGCCGGTACGTCCGCCGGCCCCCGGAATTCGGGCCTGGCGCGGGGTCCGGTCATCGTCCTGGCGGCGGTCCTCGCCGTCGGCGCGGGAGCGGTGTGGCTCACGGGCGCCCTGTCCCGGCTGACCGGCCGGCTGCTCGCGGCCCGGACGGGCTCCCCTGCGGTGCTGATCGCGGCGGAACGGCTGCGGGACGACCCGTGGGCGGCGGCCCGCACCCATGCGGCGGTGCTGCTGGTGACGGTGGTCGGGACCGGGTACATGGGGGTCCGGCAGGGCATGCTCACCGAACTGGAGGACATGCGCCGGCGGCAGACGCTCGGGATGGACATGTCCTTCTACACGACCGGGCTGGACCTCACGGCCGCGGCCATCGCCATCGCCCTCGCGATCGTCCTCACGGCGCTCGCCGTCGGCACCGCCGAGTCGGTCGCCACCCGGCGCCGGTCCCTGGCCGCACAGGTGGCCGCCGGAGTACCCCGACGGGCCCTCGCCCGGGCCCTCCTGCTGGAAACCGCGCTGCCCCTCGCCCCTGCCGTGCTCGTGGCCGGCGTGGGCGGCCTGGCCATCTGCATCTGGTACGGGCTCCTCACCTCCGGGACCGTGCCGTACACGGCCCTCCTGGTCCCGGCCGGCGTATACGCCACCTGCCTGCTGGCCACGGCCGCGTCCCTGCCACTGCTCCGCCGCTCGGTCCGCCCTGCGGAGCTGCGGTACGCGTGAGCGTGCGGTCCCGTGGGCACGGGGCCGCGCCGCCCTGTGCCGGGGAGCCGCCGGGCGGCCTCCCGCGCGTCGGTTCCGAGGGGCGGGTGCCCCGGGCCCGGGGTCCCGCCCGCGGGCCCGGGGCACCCGCCCCTCGGCAACGCGAAGGCCCGGAATCGTCAGGCGGAGATGCCGTCGATCCGGGCCAGGGCGTCGTCCGCGCCGTACGGCTGCAGGTAGGGCAGCCAGCGCGGGTCCCTATGCCCGGTGCCGATGATGCGCCAGGCCAGACCCGTGGGCGGGGCCGGCTTGTGGCGCAGGCGCCAGCCGATCTCGACCAGGTGGCGGTCGGCCTTGACGTGGTTGCAGCGGCGGCAGGACGCCACCACGTTGTCCCAGACGTGCTTGCCCCCGCGTGAACGCGGGATGACGTGGTCGACGCTGGTTGCGATGCCACCGCAGTACATGCACCGGCCCCCGTCGCGCGCGAACAGCGCCCTTCGGGTGAGAGGAACGGGCCCCCGGTAGGGAACCCGCACGAAACGCTTGAGCCGGACCACGCTGGGTGCGGGGACGGTGACGGTTGCGCTGTGCAGATAGGCGCCGGACTCCTCAAGGCAGACTGCCTTGTTCTCCAGGACGAGGATGAGCGCGCGGCGGAGCGGTACGACGCCGAGCGGCTCGTACGACGCGTTGAGGACCAGGACATGCGGCACGGATGCCTCCTTGTACGCCGGCGGCGCGTGGCTCGCGCCGGGGCTGCCTGCAGTCAGTTTCCCCTCATGCCTGGTGAACGCGCCACCATGTCCCGGTAACGGGCTGGGAGTGTTTTCGACCACACCTCATTCATCCCCCGGACCACGGCCCCTTCACACAGCCTGTTCAGAGGCCGGTGGTCACCGTCTCCCCATGCGCCCTTCCTGGAACTTCCCGGGAACCCACACACCCTGCCCCGTTAGTGTGGTGGTTCCGCCCGTCCGGTGATCCGTTCGTGACCCAGTCGATATTGACCCCGTGCCGGAGGGCGGATGCACCTGGAGGTACCTGCCGTGTCCTTGCCCGTCGTCCTGCCGGCCGCCGGCCCGTCGCCGTCGCCCTCCGAGTCGCCGGCCCTGACGGTCCCCACGTTCCAGGACGCCCACGAGACCGCGACGAACGCGGCCGGCTGGGTCGAGCAGAACTGGTCCACGTGGCTCGCCATCGGCTTGAAGATCCTGCTGATCCTGGTGATCGCGGCGGTGCTGAGAGGGGTGGTCCGGCGGACGATCACCAAGATCATCGACCGTATGGCCCGTACGGCGCAGGCGGTGGACGGCACCGCGCTGGGCGGACTGCTGGTCAACGCCGAGCGCCGTCGGCAGCGCTCGCAGGCGATCGGTTCGGTGCTGCGCTCGGTGACGAGCTTCCTGATCCTGGGCACGGCGGCGCTGATGGTGCTGGCCACCTTCGAGATCAACCTGGCGCCCCTGCTGGCCTCGGCCGGTGTGGCCGGCGTGGCGATCGGTTTCGGCGCCCGCAACCTGGTCACCGACTTCCTCTCCGGCGTGTTCATGATCCTGGAGGACCAGTACGGCGTCGGCGACTCGATCGACGCGGGCGTCGCCGCGGGCGAGGTGATAGAGGTCGGACTGCGCGTGACCAAGCTGCGCGGGGCGAACGGCGAGATCTGGTACGTCCGCAACGGCGAGATCAAGCGGATCGGCAACCTCTCCCAGGGCTGGGCGACGGCCGGTGTCGACGTCACCGTCAAGGCGGACGAGGACCTCGACAAGGTGAAGGCCACCCTCGACGAGGTCGCCGAGCGGATGAGCAAGGAGGAGCCCTGGAACGAGCTCCTGTGGAGCCCGATCGAGGTGCTCGGCCTGGACAGCGTGCTGATCGACTCCATGGTCGTCCGTGTCACGGCCAAGACCATGCCGGGCAAGTCGGTGACCGTCGAGCGGGAACTGCGCTGGCGGATCAAGCGCGCCTTCGACGCGGCCCACATCCGCATCGTGGGCGACGCGACGGCCCCGGCGGGCGAGGCCGCGGCAGCCGATCCGACGGCGGGCATGTCGGCCCCCTCGGCGTTCGCCAACGCCACCTCACCCCAGTCCCTGGCAGCCTCCCCGATCCCCCCGCAGTCACTGTCCAAGTAGGCCCACGGAGCCTCCGCGGAGACCGGCGGAACGGTTCAGCACACTCGTTCGAGTGAAGGGGCGCGGATTCCCCCCGTGCGACGCGCCCCGCACGCTCCATCGTTCTGCCGGGGCACCCGGCGCGGGCGTAGCCTGACACCAGCGCGACACGGAGATCAGCGATGAGCGCCGAACCGATCATGGAGCCGGTGATGACGCAGGTGGACCCCATCGACCTGTTGAACGCGATCGAAAAGGCGTCGCCGATGCCGATTCGGCCGGAGTACATCGAGGGGACGGTCATCGCGCCGCCGCAGCCGAACGACAACCACAATGACGGCGCCTTCAAGCTGGCGGTCCAGTTCTTCAACGCCGGGTTCGAACTGGCGGGCATGGGCAACGGCTATCGCGCCGCCAACAAGGACGGCGGCACCATGGCCCTGCTCATTCCGGACTTCTACGTCCGACGGCGCAAGGCCTCCGAACTCGACGAGTCCTACCGCAGGACCCACAAGGGCTGGTACCCCGTCGACATGATCTCCCTCGTCGGCGAGGTGACCTCCAGCAATCACTGGACGGACACCGGCCCCAAGCTCCGCACCTACGCGGCCGCCGGCGTCTCCGTCTACGTCCTGGTCAACCGCGAGACCCGGACCGCCCACTGCTACACCACTCCCGTGCTCCCCGGCGAGGACCCCACCAAGGCGTACTACGACGACGAGACCAAGGTCGACCTCGGCGAGCCGCTGCCCCTCCCGTCGCCGTACCCCACGCTGGACACGGCACCGTTCCTCAAGGACTGACCGGACCGGGGCTCCCGACCGCGCGCTCCCCTCGCCGTCCCCGTGGGTAACGACTCCGTTGCCGCAGGGACCCACTCTTGACGGCCACTTCACGGCGGGCATACCTTCCTGCCACTCGAAAAGGAAACTTTCCTAACAGTAACCGCAGGGGGGGCCGACGCATGGCAGACACCACCGGCACGCCCGGCACTCCGCGGGTCCTGCGCGCCATGAACGACCGCGCCGCCCTGGACCTCCTGCTGGAGCACGGGCCGCTGTCGCGCACCAGGATCGGCAAGCTGACCGGGCTGTCCAAGCCGACCGCCTCCCAGCTCCTGGCCCGGCTGGAGGCCGCCGGGCTGGTCCGCGCGACGGGGACCAGCGAGGGGCGGCCGGGCCCCAGCGCCCAGCTGTACGCGGTCGATCCGGCCGCCGCCCATGCGGCAGGGCTGGACGTCACCCCCGCCCGCATCCGCGCCGCCGTCGCCGACATCACCGGCCGCACCGTCGGAGAGTACGAGCTGCCGACCCCCGGCCGGCGCCCGTCCGGGCCCGTCGTGCGGCAGGTCACCGACGCCCTCGACGGCGCGGTGAAGGCGGCAGGGCTGGCCCGCGGCGACGTGCACCGGCTGGTCATCGGCACCCCCGGCGCCTTCGACCCCGGCACCGGCCGTCTGCGCTACGCCTCCCACCTGCCCGGCTGGCACTCCCCCACCCTGCTCGACGAACTCGCCGCCGCCCTGCCGATGCCGGTGGAGTACGAGAACGACGTCAACCTCGTGGCCCTGGCCGAGCAGCGGCTCGGCGCGGCCCGCGGCCACCGGGACTTCGTGCTGCTGTGGAACCAGGAGGGCCTCGGCGCCGCCCTGGTGCTCGGCGGCCGCCTGCACCGCGGCTGGACCGGCGGCGCCGGCGAGGTCGGCTTCCTGCCGGTCCCCGGCACCCCGCTGGTGCGCCAGGTGACCCGGGCCAACAGTGGCGGCTACCAGGAACTGGCCGGCTCGCAGGCGCTGTCGGCACTTGCCCGGGAGCTCGGCGTCGAGGACCCGCCCACGGGGCCCCCCGCCGCGGCCGCCGCCGAGCTCGTCGCCCGCGCCGCCGACCACGCCACCGGTCCCCACCGCACGTTCCTGGCGGCGTACGCGACCCGGCTCGCGACCGGTCTCGCCGCCCTCGTCTCGGTGCTCGACCCCGAACTCGTCGTCCTCAGCGGCACCTCGCTCACCGCCGGGGGCGAGGTGCTGCGCGCCCTGGTCCAGGCCGAGCTGGAGGAACTGGCCGCCTCCCGGCCCCGCCTGGTGGTCGGCGACGTGCATGAACACCCCGTCCTGCGGGGCGCGTTGGAGAGCGCACTCGCGTCCACCCGCGACGAGGTCTTCGACACCTCGCGCTGAACCGCCGTACCCGCTCCGCCTCTTCCCTCACCGCCCGCCCGTCCCAGGGAGATCCAGCCATGCCCGAAGTGTCCCGGAAAGCGGCCCTCGCCCTCGCCGCCTCCGCCGCCATGGCACTGCTCGCCACCGCCTGTACCGGTCAGCCCGACGCCGGCGCGAACGACGACGCGTCGAAGGACACGACCATCAACTTCTGGCACGCCTGGAGCGATCCGAGCGAGGTGAAGGCCGTCACGTCGCTGATCGACGGCTTCCGGAAGGCGCACCCCAACATCCGCGTCAACGTCGTCGGCAACATGACCGACGACAAGATCAACCAGGCGCTGCGCACCGGCGGAGCCAAGGCGCCCGACGTGATCTCCTCCTTCACCACCAACAACGTCGGCAAGTTCTGCTCCTCGGGCGCGCTGGTCGATCTCAACCCGTTCTTCGAGAAGACGGGCACGGACCCGGAGAAGACCTTTCCGAAGGCGATGAACGAGTACACCCAGTTCGACGGCAAGCGCTGCACGGTGCCGCTGCTGGGCGACGCCTACGGCCTCTACTACAACAAGGACGCCTTCGCCGCCGCGGGCATCAAGAACCCCCCGCGGACCTGGTCCGAGTTCGAGGCCGACGCCAAGAAGCTGACGATCCCCCAGGGCGACGGCTACCGGCAGCTCGGCTTCATGCCGGACTACCACGGCTGGGAGTCGACGACCGAGCACTACTTCGCGCAGTTCTCCCCGGCGTACTTCGACTCCAGCGGCAAGTCGAGCCTGGCCACGGACCCCGCGTTCGAGCAGGGCTTCACCCTTCAGAAGCGGCTCGTGGACGAACTCGGCGGCTACCGGAAGCTGGAGAAGTACCGCGCCGGCCTCGGCGACGAGTGGGGACCCAAGCACCCCTTCCACACCGGTCAGGTGGCCATGCAGCTCGACGGCGAGTGGCGCCTCGGCATGGCCGAGGAGGCCAAGCCGAAGTTCGAGATCGGCGTCGCCCCGCTGCCCGTCCCCGACGACCAGGCCGACCAGTACGGCAAGGGCTACATCACCGGAACCATCGCCGGCATCGCCGCCACCAGCAAGAAGCAGAACGCCGCCTGGGAGCTGGTGAAGTACATGACCACGGACACCGACGCGGTGGTCGGCTTCGCCAACGACATCCACAACGTGCCCTCCACGCTGGCGGCGCTGAAGTCCCCGAAGCTGAAGTACGACCCGCGCTTCAAGACGTTCCTGGACATCGCCGCCAACCCGGACTCGACCACGACGCCCGCCTCCATCAACGGCGGCCAGTACCTGGTGACGATCCAGCAGTTCGGCTACGACTACGAGAGCGGCAGGGCCAAGGACCTCAAGGCCGGCCTGCTCAGGACGGCCCGGCAGATCGACACGGACATCGCGCAGGCGAAGTAGGCGCGCATGACCACCCTCACCCTGGCGTCCAAGCGCCGCCGCTCGGCGCTGAAGACCCTCGCCTTCATGTCTCCGTGGCTGATCGGCTTCGCGGTCTTCTTCGCCTATCCGCTGATCTCCACCGTCTACTTCTCGTTCATGCACTACGACGGCTTCGGGCCGCCGACGTGGCGCGGCACCAGGAACTGGACGTACGTCTTCCAGAACTACCCGCTGTTCTGGCCGGCCCTGCGCAACACCCTCTGGCTGGTCCTGGTGATGGTGACCCTGCGGGTGGTCTTCGGGCTCGGCGTGGGTCTGCTGATCACTAGGATCAGAACGGGCACGGGTGTCTTCCGCACCCTGTTCTACCTGCCCTACCTGGCCCCGCCCGTGGCGGCGACCATGGCCTTCGCCTTCCTCCTCAACCCCGGCACGGGCCCGGTCAACTCCCTCCTGCAACGGGTCGGGATCCCCGCGCCCGGCTGGTTCGGCGACCCCACCTGGTCCAAACCGGCACTGACGATGCTCGCCCTGTGGGGAGTGGGCGACCTGATGGTCATCTTCATGGCCGCGCTGCTCGACGTGCCCACGGAGCAGTACGAGGCCGCTGAGCTGGACGGCGCCTCGCCCTGGCAGCGCTTCCGGTACGTCACGCTGCCGAACATCTCGCCGATCGTGATGTTCGCGGTGGTCACGGGTGTGATCCAGACGATGCAGTACTACACCCAGCCGCTGATCGCCGGAAAGGTCGCCTCGGGCGTGATCCAGGGCGCGGGCACCCAGTTCGAGCCCGGCTATCCGGACAGGTCCACGCTCACCCTCCCCCAGCTCGTGTACAACCTCGGCTTCCAGCGCTTCGAGTACGGCCCGGCCTGCGTGGTGGCGCTGGTGCTGTTCGCCCTGTCGATGGTGTTCACCGCGTTCCTGATGCGGCGCCGGGGCGGTCTCATCCAGGCAGGTGACTGACGATGACCCAACTACTGGACAGACCGGCGGGGTTGAAGACCCGGCCGTCCACCGCCGAGCGCACGGCCCGCCGCAGGGCGGCGCTGGAGTGGATCGCGGTCCACTCGCTCGGCGTGGCGGCCGCCCTGTTCTTCGTCCTGCCCTTCGTGTTCGTCCTGCTGACCTCGCTGATGAGCGACAGCCAGGCCCTCAGCCGCGATCTGGTCCCGCACACCTGGGAGTGGGACAACTACAAGAAGGTCCTCGACACCCCGGGCTTCCTCACCTGGTGGCGGAACACACTGGTCTACGCCGGTCTCGGCACGGTCCTCACGGTCGCGTCCTCGCTGCCCGTGGCGTACGCGCTGGCGAAGTTCCGCTTCCGGGGCCGCAACCTGTCGCTCATGCTGGTGATCTCGATGATGATGCTGCCCCCGCAGGTGGTCATCATCCCGATGTACCTGTTCTGGGCCAAGCAGCTGGACCTGTCCGGCACGTTGTGGCCGCTCATCATCCCGATGGCGTTCGGCGACGCGTTCTCCGTCTTCCTGCTGCGGCAGTTCCTGACGACCATTCCGAACGAGTACCTGGACGCGGCGAGGGTCGACGGCTGCGGCGAGCTGCGCACGCTGCTGAAGGTCGTCGTCCCCATGGCCAGACCCGGTCTCGCGGCCGTCGCCCTCTTCCAGTTCTTCTACGTCTGGAACGACTACTTCGGCCCGCAGATCTACGCCTCGGAGAACCCGGGCGCCTGGACCCTGTCCTACGGCCTGGAGTCCTTCAAGGGGGCCCACCACACCGACTGGAACCTCACCATGGCCGCGACCGTTCTGGTCATGGCCCCCGTGATCCTTGTGTTCTTCTTCGCGCAGAAGGCGTTCGTCGAGGGCGTCACACTCACCGGAGTGAAGGGCTGAACAGCATGAAACTCACCGTGGTCGGCGGCGGCTCGACCTACACCCCCGAACTCGTGGACGGTTTCGCGCGTCTGCGGGACACCCTGCCCGTCGAGGAACTCGTGCTGGTGGACCCGGCGGCGGACCGCCTGGAGCTGGTGGGCGGGCTGGCCCGCCGCATCTTCGCCCACCAGGGCCACCCGGGCCGTGTCGTCACCACCTCCGACCTGGACGCGGCCGTCGACGGCGCCGACGCGGTACTGCTCCAGTTGCGCGTCGGCGGCCAGGCGGCCCGGCAGCAGGACGAGACATGGCCCCTGGAGTGCGGCTGCGTCGGCCAGGAGACCACCGGCGCCGGCGGCCTGGCCAAGGCACTGCGCACGGTCCCGGTGGTCCTGGACATCGCCGACCGGGTCCGCCGCGCCAACCCCGACGCCTGGATCATCGACTTCACCAACCCGGTCGGCATCGTCACCCGCGCCCTGCTGCGGGCCGGCCACCGGGCGGTCGGCCTGTGCAACGTGGCGATCGGCCTCCAGCGCAAGTTCGCGGGGATGCTCGGCCTCGCGCCCGCCGACATCCACCTGGACCACGTGGGCCTGAACCACCTCACCTGGGAGACGGCGGTGCGGCTGGGCGGCCCGGAGGGCGAGGACGTACTGCCCCGGCTGCTGGCCGAGCACGGCGGGACGATCGCCGGGGGCCTGCGCCTGCCCCGCCCGCTCCTGGACCGTCTGGGCGTGGTCCCCTCCTACTACCTGCGCTACTACTACGCGCACGACGAGGTCGTGGAGGAACTGCGCACCAAGCCGTCCCGCGCGGCCGAAGTGGCCGCGATGGAGCGGGAACTGCTGACGATGTACGGCGATCCGACCCTGGTGGAGAAGCCCGCCCTGCTCGCCCGGCGCGGCGGCGCCTACTACTCGGAGGCGGCCGTGGACCTGGCGGCGGCCCTGCTGGGAAACCAGGGCCGCGGGCCCGCAGGGCCCTCGTCTGAGGGTGGCGGCGGGCGACGGGCGGGCGGAGGCGGCAACCCGTACCAGGTGGTGAACACGTACAACAAGGGCACCCTCCCCTTCCTCCCGGACGACGCGGTGATCGAGGTGCAGGCGGCGGTGGGCTCCAAGGGCGCGGCCCCCCTGCCCGTCCCCGTCGTGGACCCGCTGTACGCGGGCCTGATGGCCGATGTGGCGGCGTACGAGGACCTGGCCCTGGAGGCGGCCCTGCGCGGCGGCCGGGACCGCGTCTTCCGCGCCCTCCTCGCACACCCCCTGATCGGCCAGTACGCCTACGCCGAGACCCTCACCGACCAACTCGTCGCACACAACCGGGAGTACCTCGCGTGGGCCTGACCGCAAGCGTCCTCGCCATCGACGCGGGCAACAGCAAGACCGACGTCGCGGTGGTGGCGGCCGACGGGCACGTCCTCGCCACGGCCCGCGGCGGCGGGTTCCGGCCTCCCGCCGTGGGCGTCCGAACCGCGGTGGACGCACTGGAGGAAGCGGTCCGGCGGGCGTACGCGCAGGCCGGCGTCACCGGCGCCGGCCATGTCTCGGCGTGCCTGGCCAACGCCGATCTGCCCGTGGAGGAGGAGCAGTTGGCGTCGGCGCTGCACGCGCGCGCGTGGGGCACGACGGTGGAGGTCCGCAACGACACGTTCGCGATCCTGCGCGCGGGCGTGGCCGAACCGCGCGGGGTCGCGGTGGTCTGCGGCGCCGGCATCAACTGCGTCGGCATGCTCCCGGACGGCCGCACCGCCCGCTTCCCCGCGCTCGGCCGGGTCTCCGGCGACTGGGGCGGCGGCTGGGGCCTGGCGGAGGAGGCCCTGTGGTACGCGGCCCGCGCGGAGGACGGCCGCGGCGCGCCCACCGCCCTGTCCCGCACCCTCCCCGCCCACTTCGGTCTCGACTCCATGTACGCCCTCATCGAGGCGCTGCACCTGGGGCACGTCGACCATCTCCGCCGCCATGAGCTGGCCCCGGTCCTGTTCGCCACTGCCGACCAGGGCGATCCGGTCGCCCGCACGATCGTCGACCGCCAGGCCGAGGAGGTGGTGGCCATGGCGGCCGTCGCGCTGGCCCGCCTCGGCCTGCTCGACGAGGAGACGCCGGTCGTCCTCGGCGGCAGTGTCCTCGCCGCCCGCCACCCCCGGCTCGACGACGCCGTCCGCGGCCTGCTCGCCGGCCGCGCCCCCAAGGCGGTCCCGCGGGTCGTCACGGCCCGTCCGGTCCTGGGCGCGGCCCTGCTGGGCCTGGACCACGTGGAAGCACCGGCGGCGGCTCTGGAGAGGGTGCGGGCCCACTTCGAACGGTGAGGTGCCGGTGGTTTCCCGCGAAGACGCGGGAGGCGCGGGAGGCGTAGGAGGCGCGGGGAACCGAACTGATTCTCCCTGCGTATACATGGGCGAGGGGTGGTACGGGACGAGCGCACACGGTTCGGCCGAGATCGGGTGAAGACCGGTGCGGATACCGGTCACGGCAGCGATACTTGCGGCGACGGATGGCCATGGGGGAGGTCAGCAGTGACACAACCGCCGACGAGCAGACCGGCGCCGCCGGGTCCGGGCCTGCCCACGCTGCCGGCGGTCCCGCCGCAGCGCGCTGCCCCCGTCGTCGCCGCCCGGCCCCCGTCGCCCCCGCGCCGCACCGCCTTCGCGGAGGGCGCCGAGCGCCTGCGCACCGCCGCCACCACCGAGCCGGGCCGGCTCCGCGTCATCGGCGCCGTCCTCGCCCTCCTCGTCGTCGCCTTCGGCGCCGTCACCGCCCTGCAGACCACCGACCGTGCCACGGCAGCCGACGACGTCCTGCACCGCAGCCAGCCGCTCAGCTCCGACGCGGCCGACATCTACCGCTCGCTCGCCGACGCCAACACCATGGCGACCAGCGGCTATCTGGCCGGTCTGCAGGAGACGGCGGCCACCCGCGAGCGCTACGAGTCCGACATCCGCACGGCCGCCGCCAAGCTGGTCACCGCCGCCGCCAACTCCGCTCCCGGCAGCCCCTCCGCGGCCACCATCACCAAGCTGAACCAGCTCCTGCCGCGCTACAAGGGCCTGGTGGAGTCCGCCCGTGCCAACAACCGCCAGGGCTTCCCGGTCGGCGGCGCGTACCTGCGCGCCGCCAACGACACCATGCAGAACGAGATGCTCCCGGCGGCCGAGGACCTGTACCAGAAGGAGAACCAGCGGCTGCGCTCCGACTACGGGGACGCGACACCGTACCCGTGGGCTGCGATCGCCCTCGGCGTCGTCGCCCTGGCCGCCCTCGCCTGGGCCCAGCGGCGCAACTACCGGCGGACGAACCGGGTGCTGAACCACGGCCTGGTCACCGCGAGCGCCGCCACCGCCGTCGTCCTGCTGTGGCTGGTGACAGGCCACAGCGTCGCGCGCGCGGGACTCAACGGCTCCTACACGCACGGCGTGCGCTCCCTGAACGTGCTGCACGACGCCCGTATCGCCTCCCTCAAGGCCCGCAGCGACGAGAACCTCACCCTGGTCAGCCGCGGCGCGGAGACGAGGACGCTGAAGGACGGCACGGTCATGGACGCCTACGACTGGGCATACGACCAGGAGCTCGGCACCCTCGCCAGGACGCTGAACCTGGCTGGCACCCTCGCGGAGGACCCCGGGGGCAGGAAGCCTGTGGACACGGCGAACGAGTCGATGAAGGTGTGGAAGCAACGGCACGAACTGGCCCGCCAGGCCAACGACTCGGGCGACTACCAGAAGGCACGCGACCGGGTCATCGGCACCACCGCCGAGGACCGGGCGCAGTCCACGGGTGACTGCTTCGACAACGTCGACGCCTCCCTCGCGTCGGCGCTCACCCATGAGACGGGCAGGTTCCGGCAGGCCGCGCGGGACGGCCGGGCCGCCATGACGGGCCTGCCCGCCGGCTCCGCCGTGCTCGCGGTGCTCGGCGCGGCGGGCGCGGTCCTGGGCATCGGACGCAGGCTTTCGGAGTACCGGTGAAAGGGGGCGTGGCGATGCGAGCACGACGACTGCGGGCCGGTCTGAAGGGCTGGGGCGGTGTCGGCGCGATGGCTGCCGTCTGCGCCCTGGCGCTGGCGTTCGTCCTCCTGCTGCCCCGCACCCAGCCACACGGCGCCGGCGACCCCGTCCTGGGCGGGCGACACGCCGTGCGGGGCACACAGTCCAAGGCGGACGGCTGCCAGGACAGCCAGGCCCACAACCTGAGCCCGTCCCCGTCCGGCGCGGGCGGCCGCACGGTGAGCGCCATCCGCTCGCGCGGCTACCTGACGGTCGGCGTCGACCAGAACAGCTACCGCTGGGGCTACCGCAACCCGAACAACGGCTCCGGCGCGCTGGAGGGCTTCGACATCGACCTCGCGCACCGCATCGCCGAGGACATCCTCGGCGACCCGGACAAGGTCCAGTTCAAGGCCATCCCCACCAACGAGCGGATACCCGCGATCCGCAGCGGCCGGGTGGACATGGTGGTGCGCACCATGACCATCACCTGCGACCGGCTGAGGCAAGTGGCGTTCTCCGCCCCCTACTTCCTGACCGGCCAGCAGGTCCTGGCCCCCAAGACCTCGGACATCACCGGCTACGACGGCTCACTCGCCGGGAAGAAGGTCTGCTCGGCGACCGGTTCCACGGCCTACGACCACCTGGCCGCCGACACCAAGGACGGCACGCTTCCCGCGACCACCGACATCACCACCACCGTCCCCAACCAGCTGGACTGCCTGGTGCGGCTCCAGCTCGGCGAGGTGGACGCGGTGGTGACGGACGGCGCACTCGCCGCCAGCCAGGCCGCGCAGGACCCCACCGTGGCGCTGAAGGGGGCCTCCTTCACCAAGGAGTTCTACGGTGTGGCCATGAACCTCGGCGCCGAGGACCTGGTCCGCCAGGTCAACCGGACACTGGAGAACTACCGCAAGGACGGGGGCTGGAAGACGTCGTACGGGAGGTGGCTGTCCGCCACGCTGGGTAAGGACTCACCGTCGGCCACCGCGCCGACGCCGGCCTACCGGTGACCTGTCACCGGCCGGTGCGGCACCGACGGACCGGCACAACCCGACAGCACACAGGCGACACACAGCAGCGAGAGGTGATCGATGGGCGCCACGGACCCCGCCGGGCCGGTGATGGACCGGGACGAGGTGGACCGTGCGCTGGCGCGGCTCGGCGCGGAGCACGAGGCCATCGAGACCTCGCTGCTCGCCCTCCAGGACCACGCGGGCCGCAGACTCCTGGAGGGCGCCGAGCTGACCGGCGTCACCAAGGAGCGCTGGGCGGCCACGGAGGCGTCGATCACGCTGCTGTGGGCGTACTTCGACGCCTACAGCGGCGCCCTGCGCACCGCCCGTGAGATCCGCGCCCGCCGCCGCTGGTCCAGCCGTGAGGACCTGGTGGAGCTGACCGAGCTGCTGCGCGGCGAGTCCGTCACCGTCCCCGGCGCGGCCGTCGCGGGCGCGCCCGGTCCCGGCCGGCTCAGCCAGAGCTTCTCCCTGGTCACGCTGGTCGAGCGAATGAACGAGCTGTACGCGGCCGGTCTTGACATGGTGGTCGCCGCCGACGCGGTGTGGTCGGCGCTGCCCGCGCGGATCGATCTGCTGGCCGCGGAGCTCCAGCGCACCCGCCGGCTCGCGCACTCGGTCGGCGTCCGCCCCGGCGAGCACCCGGCGGGCGACGACCTGGACCGCGTCACGCACACGCTGACCGGGCTGCGCGCCGAGGTGATCTCCGATCCGCTCGCCTTCTGGGTGCCCGCGCAGGGCAGTTCGGCGCCGGGCGGCGGACGGCCGGACACCACGGTGTACGACCGTCAGGCCCGGGCCCTCGACGAGGTGCGCCGGGAGATCGAGGCCGTGCTCGGGGTGCGGCAGGACGCCGAGCAGCGGCTGATCAGACTGCGGGACGTGCTCTCGCGCGCGGACCGCACGCTCGCCGAGGCGCGCGCCGCGCGCGGCGAGGTGCTGGCGAAGATCGCCGCCACGGAGGTGCCGGTGGTCAGCGGTCCGCCGACCGCCCTCCAGGAGCAGCTGGCGACGGCCGCCGAGTACCGCAGGCAGGCCCGCTGGCACCGGCTGTCGCCGCTCCTGGAGTCTTTGGAGGAGAAGGCCGAGGACGAACTCCTGCGGGCCCGCGAGTCGTTGACGGCGGTCACCGCTCCGCTGGCGGTCCGTGCCGAGCTGCGCGGACGGCTGGACGCGTACAAGGCGAAGGTGGCCCGCCACGGTCTGGCGGAGGACCCGCTGCTGGTCGAGCGGTACGACGCGGCGCGGCGCATGCTGTGGAGCGCGCCCTGCGACCTGCGGGTGGCCGAACAGGCCGTGCTGCGCTATCAGCAGGCGGCGGCCGAGCTGCTCGGCGGCTCCCGGGTGCCGGAGCCGGGCGGGCGCGAGGGACGGTAGGGGGAGTCATGAGTCAGGCGGGGCAGACCTGTCAGCGGCCGGACTGCGGCGGCACGTACGAGGACGTCGGCGGCGGCGAGCTGTACTGCGACACGTGCGGTCTCGCGCCGGTGGTCTCGCCGACCGGCATGGTGGGTTCGCCGCCCACCGGGGTCACCGGCGGCGGGGACTCGCGGGGTTCGGCGGGCAGCCGGGGTTCGGCGGGCAGCTCCCGTACGTCGTCGCAGTCGACGGGTTCCTCACGGTCCCGCCGCTCGGTGTCGGGGCGGCTGTCGCGGTCGCTGTCGGGCAGGGCGACCGGCCGCTCGGTGTCGGTGCGCAGCTCCGGCTCCACGACGGGGTCCTCGGGCCGCGGCCGGCTGGGCGCGGGTCTGGTGCAGGTGCCGCAGGTGCCGCGGCCCGACCCGCGTTCGATGGTGCTGGAGAACCCCGAGGTGCCGGAGCGCAAGCGGTTCTGCTCGCGCTCGGACTGCGGGGCGCCTGTCGGTCGCGCGCGAGGTGACCGCCCGGGCCGTACGGAGGGCTTCTGCACCAAGTGCGGGCACCCGTACTCCTTCGTGCCCAAGCTGAGGGCCGGGGACATCGTCCACGGCCAGTACGAGGTCGTGGGCTGTCTGGCGCACGGCGGCCTGGGCTGGATCTACCTCGCCGTGGACCGGGCCGTCGCCGACCGCTGGGTGGTGCTCAAGGGCCTGCTGGACACGGGCGACCAGGACGCGATGGCGGCGGCGATCTCGGAGCGGCGGTTCCTGGCGGAGATCGAGCACGCCAACATCGTGCGGATCTACAACTTCGTCGAGCACCTCGACCAGCGCACCGGCTCCCTCGACGGCTACATCGTGATGGAGTACGTCGGCGGCAAGTCTCTGAAGGAGATCGCCAACTCCCGCCGCACCTCGCAGGGCGGACGCGACCCGCTGCCGGTGGAGCAGGCCTGCGCGTACGGCATCGAGGCCCTGGAGGCGCTCGGCCATCTGCACAGCCGCAACCTGCTGTACTGCGACTTCAAGGTCGACAACGCGATCCAGACCGAGGACCAGCTCAAGCTGATCGACATGGGCGCGGTGCGCCGGATGGACGACGACGAGTCGGCCATCTACGGCACGGTCGGCTACCAGGCGCCCGAGGTCGCCGAGGTCGGCCCGTCGGTGGCCAGCGACCTGTACACGGTGGGCCGTACGCTCGCCGTCCTCACCTTCGACTTCCAGGGCTACACGAACGTCTTCGCGGACTCCCTGCCCGACCCGGACAACATCGAGGTCTTCCGCCAGTACGAGTCCTTCTACCGGCTGCTGGTCCGCGCGACCGATCCCGACCCGGCCCGCCGGTTCGCCTCGGCGCAGGAGATGGCCGAGCAGCTCACGGGTGTGCTGCGGGAGGTCGTGTCCTTGCAGACCGGCCGGGCGCGGCCGGCCCTTTCGACGCTGTTCGGCCCGGAACTGCGAGTGACGGACACGGAGCTGTTCCCGAAGCTGGACGGTGACGTGTCCCGCCTCGGGGCGCGGGTGACGCGCCCGCGCGGGTCCGCCCCGGCCCTCACGGCCGGTGCCGGAAACGGCCACGGCGCCCCGGGCACGCCGAACGCTCCGGCCCACCCGGCCCTCGTCAAGCCCGTTGACGCGCCCGCCGCCGCGCTCGCCCTGCCGGTCCCCCACGTCGACCCGGGTGACCCGAACGCGGGTTTTCTCGCGGGCCTGTTGACGTCCGCGCCCGGCGAACTGGCGTACGCCCTCGCGGCGGTGCCCACCCCGTCGGCGGAAACCCGGCTGCGCCAGGTCCGCGCCCGGCTGGAGACCGGCGAGGCGGCCACGGCGCTGGAGGTCCTGCGCCAACTGGAGCAGAGCCACCCGGACGACTGGCGGGTCGTCTGGTACCAGGGCATGGCCTCCCTGGTCACCGGCGACCACGAGGAGGCGGCCCTCGCCTTCGACGCGGTCTACGACGCCTTCCCGGGCGAGGTCGCGCCGAAGCTGGCGCTCGGCCTGTGCGCCGAGGTGCTCGGCCAGCTCGACAACGCCGCCGAGTACTACCGCCTGGTGTGGTCGACCGACCCGAGCCAGGTCAGCGCCGCGTTCGGGCTGGCCCGCGTGCAGCTCGCCGGCGGCGACCGGAGCGGCGCGGTGCGGACACTGGAGTCCGTGCCGGGCTCCTCCATCCACTACACGGCGGCGCGTGTGGCGGCCGTGCGGGCACGGCTGCGGCACCGTACGGCGGCGGCCTCCGACACGCCGTTCCTGGACGATCTGACGGCCGCCTCCGGGCAGGTCGAGGCACTTCAGGCCTACGGTCTCGACCCGGCGCGGCGCGAGCTGTTGTCGGCGGAAGTCCTCGGCTGCGCCCTGGACTGGGTACTCTCCGGGGGCCGGGCCACCGACCCGGCCGCCCGGCGGGTGCTGCTCGGCAGCGACCTGGACGAGCGGGGACTCCGCTTCGGCCTGGAGCGTTCGTACCGCACGCTGGCCCGGCTGGCCCCCGGTGGCGAGGAGAGGATCGACCTGGTGGAACGTGCCAACCGTTACCGCCCCCGGACGTGGGTGTAGTTGATGTCGCAGATGCACCAGCAGGCCGCGCTGCCGAAGTGCCCGAGCTGCGCGGAGCCGCTCGAATCGGGTGACCGCTTCTGCGGCGCGTGCGGGTACGCCCTGCCCGCGGCCGCCGCGGGACCCAACGACACGCCGACGCTCACCATGGACCGCGGTGGTGTGCCGCGCCCGGCCGGACCCGGCGAGCGTGCCGACGACGCCGTATGGCCGCGCGCCCCGCACCCGGACGCCTCCGAGGCCCCACCGCGGCTGCATCTGCCGACGGACCTGCCGGGCACGGACTCCAACGGCTCCCCGCTGCCGGCACCGGTACCACAGGCACAGCCGCGGCAGGCCGCCCTGCCGCAACCGCAGGCTCCAGCGCAGGGCGCGGTCCAGGGACAGCCTCAGCCACCGGCTCCAGCGCAGGCCGCAGCTCAGGGGCAACCGCAGCCGCAGGCTCATGCCCAGGCCCGGGCGGCGGTCCAGCCGCAGCCGCACGCGGCGGAGGGGTCGCCGCGCCGGCCCCAGGCGGCCGTTCAGTCCCAGCCGCAGGCGCAGCCCCACCCCGAGCCTCGGACACAGACCACGGCCCAGCCCCAGGCACAGGCGGCGGGCGGACCGCAGCCGCAGCCGGCAGCCCAGCCTCCGCGACAGCCGCAGCCGCCCGCCCCAGCACAGGCCGCAGTTCAGGGACAGCCGCAGCAGCCACAGCCACAGCCGCAAGGACACGCGCAACCGCAGCCGCAGCCCGCCTCCGGTGTGCGGTTGGACCGGCCCGCGGAGCCCGACGAGTACCCCTTGCAGGCGCCGGACCCGCGCGTGCCCGCCGACGCCGACGCCGCCGCCCCGGACGAGGGCACCGCGGTGTGCGTGGCCTGCCGGGCAGGCCGGGTCGACAGCGACGGCTACTGCGAGAACTGCGGGCACGCCCAGCCGCGCGAACGCGACCACATGGAGCAGGAGTCGGGCCCGATCGCCGCCGTCAGCGACCGCGGTCTGCGCCACCACCGCAACGAGGACGCCTTCGCCCTCGGCCGCACCGCGCTGCCCGACGGCTCGCCCGCCCTCGCGGCGGTCGTCTGCGACGGCGTGTCCTCCGCGACCCGCCCCGACGAAGCGTCCCTGGCCGCCTCACGAGCGGCGAGCGAGTCGCTGCTGGCCGCGCTGCCCCGGGGCACGCACCCGCAGCAGGCCATGCACGACGCGATCGTCGCCGCCGCGCAGGCGGTCGACGCGATCGCCGGGGAGCCCGCGCCAGAAGGCCGGCACTCCGCCCATCAGAACGCGCCGGCCTGCACGTTCGTCGGCGCGGTGGTCACCCCCGGACTGCTGGTCGTCGGCTGGGTCGGCGACAGCCGCGCCTACTGGGTGCCGGTGGACCGCGGCGCGCCCGCGGCCCGGCTCACCGAGGACGACTCGTGGGCCGCGCAGATGGTCTCGGCGGGCCTGATGTCCGAGGCGGAGGCGTACGCCGACGAGCGCGCCCACGCGATCACCGGCTGGCTCGGCGCGGACGCCTACGAACTGGAGCCGCACACGGCGTCGTTCAAGCCGGACCGGCCGGGAGTGGTCGTGGTGTGCACGGACGGGCTGTGGAACTACGCGGAGACGGCACGGGAGATGGCCGACGCCGTCCCCCTCGACGCCGCCGTGCGCCCGCTGCACAGCGCCCGGGTCCTGGTCGGCCACGCCCTCGACGGCGGGGGCCACGACAACGTAACAGTGGCCGTCCTGCCGTTCCCGGCCGCGCCGCAGGGGGCAGGATCGGCCTGAGGGACGTACGCCGGGACGCGTGACGGAAACCCCGGCCGGGCCCTCAGCGCGGCGCAGCTCCGAGGGCCGGCGGGGGCCGGTCCGTTCACAGTCGTCGTCCCCGTTCACGGGGTCCAGAGGGGGATCTGGGACAGCATGGCGAATTTCTCGAAGTCCAGCGTGCCGCAGTTCTCGGTGGACGTGTACCAGAACGAGTACCTGCCGGAGGGCGGCCGGGAGGTCAACGCGATCGTCACGGTCACGGCGACCGGCGGCGGCACGATCGGCGGCGCGGTCGCGGCACCGCACCTGTACACGCCCGGGCAGGGGCCGTCCGCCGCGGTGGCGATCATGGTCGACTGCTCGGGTTCGATGGACTACCCGCCGGCCAAGATGCGCAACGCCCGGGACGCCACGGCGGCGGCGATCGACACCCTGCGCGACGGTGTGCACTTCGCGGTGGTCGGCGGCACGCACGTGGCCAAGGAGGTGTATCCGGGCGGCGGCCGGCTCGCGGTCGCCGACGCGACCACCCGCGACCAGGCCAAGCAGGCGCTGCGCAGGCTCAGCGCCGGCGGCGGCACGGCCATCGGCACCTGGCTGCGGCTGGCCGGCCGGCTGCTGTCCTCGGCGGACGTCGCCATCCGGCACGGCATCCTGCTCACCGACGGCCGCAACGAGCACGAGTCCCCGGAGGACCTGAAGCGGACGCTCGACGAGTGCGCGGGACGCTTCACGTGCGACGCGCGGGGTGTGGGCACCGACTGGGAAGTGAAAGAAGTCACACAGATCGCCTCCGCGCTGCTCGGCACCGCCGACATCGTCGCCGACCCGGCGGGCCTGGCCGCCGACTTCACGCGGATGATGGAGACGGCGATGGGCAAGGAGGTCGCGGACGTCCGGCTGCGGGTGTGGGCGCCGGTGGGCACGACGATCAAGTTCGTCAAGCAAGTCGCTCCGGCCGTGGAGGAGTTGACCGGCCGCCGGGCCGAGGCGGGCCCACGCGCCGGGGACTACCCCACCGGCTCCTGGGGCGACGAGTCCCGCGACTACCACCTGTGTGTGGAGGTGCCCGCGGCCGGCATCGGGCGGGAGATGCTCGCCGCCCGTGTCTCCCTGGTGGTGCCCGCGCCGGACGGGACGGCGCAGAACCTCGGGGCCCAGGGCCTGGTACGGGCCGTGTGGACCGACGACATGACCGCCTCCACCTCGATCAACCCGCAGGTTGCCCACTACACCGGGCAGGCCGAACTGGCCCAGGTCATCCAACAGGGACTGGACCTTCGCAAGGCGGGTGATTTCGATGGAGCAACGGCCAAACTGGGCCGGGCCGTTCAGCTCGCCGGTGTTTCGGGGAACGCGGATACTGCGAAACTCCTTGCGAAGGTGGTGGACGTGGTCGACGCCGCGACGGGTACTGTGCGACTGAAAGCGAAGGTCGACGAGGCCGACGAGATGACACTCGAAACCAGGTCCACCAAGACCGTTCGTGTGAAGAAGTGACGCGGGAAGACCGCACAGGACAGCGAGCCCGGCCCCTCGGGGTGGGAGGAATCCGGCCGCACCGGCCGGAGAAGGAGAAGGGGAAGCGCCGACATGCCGACCTGCCCGAACGGACACCAGTCGGGTTCCGACGACTGGTGCGAGGTGTGCGGTCACCGCATGGCCGGTGCCGTGCCTCCGCCTCCCCCGCCGCCCCCGGCCGGGGGCTACGGCTTCCCGCCCGCGCCGGGTGCGCCCGGCGCGGGCGGTGGGCACCCGCACCTGTCCGTACCTGACTCCGAGCCGCAGCTCTGCCCGCAGTGCCGTACGCCCCGCGAGGGCGGCGCGCCGTTCTGCGAGGAGTGCCGGTGGAACTTCCTGACGAACACGGCGACCTCGTACACGCCGGCCGCGCCGCCGCCCGGTGCCGGCCCTCGTTTCCCGCAGCCGCCCGGCCCGGGCTTCGGCGGCGACACCTTCGAGTACCAGGGCTCCCGGCCGTCCCAGATGAACCGGCCCGCCGAACCGATCCCGCACGCCCCGCCCTACGGCACCGAGCCGCCGGGCCGCCCGGGACCGCCGAACTTCGGCACCGAACCCCCGGGCCGCCCCGGCCCGCCCAACTTCGGCACCGAACCCCCGGGCCGCCCCGGCCCGCCCAACTTCGGCACCGAACCCCCGGGCCGCCCCGGCCCGCCCAACTTCGGCGCGGACCCATCACGGCCGGTTCCGCCGCCGCCCGGTGCACCCGGTGCTCCCGGAGCGCCCGGTGGTGGCCCGCAGGTGTACCAGCAGTCCGGCCCGCCGGCTCCGCCCGTGTTCCCGCAGGAGACGGGCCGGCCACGGCGCGGCGCCGACGACGACTGGGTGATCTCCCCGCCGTCCGGCGGCCCGTCCGGTCCGGGCGTCCCGGGCCGTCCCGGCCAGACGGGCGGCTACGGCTACCCGCAGCCGGGTGCCACCCAGGCCCCGCCGGGACCGGCGTTCCCGCAGCAGCCGCAGCATCCGCAGCAGCCCGCGACCTGGACGGCCACGATCGGCCCGGACCGCGACTACTTCATGGCGATGATGCACCGCTCGGGTCCCGAGGCCGCGGGCCTGAACCTGCCCGCGTACTCGCCCGAGCAGCAGCGCACGCTCTCCGGCAACCAGGTCACCATCGGCCGCCGCCGGCACTCCACCGGTGACACCCCCGACATCGACCTGGCGGTCCCGCCGGAGGACCCGGGCGTCTCCCACCAGCACGCTGTGCTGGTCCAGCAGCCCGACGGCAGCTGGGCGGTGGTCGACCAGAACTCGACCAACGGCACCACGGTCAACGGCTCGGAGGACCCCATCCAGCCCTTCGTGCCGGTCCCCCTCCAGGACGGCGACCGCGTGCACGTGGGCGCGTGGACGACGATCACGATCAGACGCGGCTAGCCGCGCCGGCCTCGGGCGGATCACGCCGTGACCGGCGGTCCCAGGTGCTGCCGTGAGGCAGGGACCTGGGCCTCCGGTCCTCCTCCGGCCGTCTGAGAGCATGGACGGGTGAATGAGATTCGGCGTGGCACGCTTCAGGAGCAGACCTTCTACGAGCAGGTCGGCGGCGAGGAGACCTTCCGCCGGCTGGTCCACCGTTTCTACGAGGGGGTGGCCCAGGACCCCGAGCTGCGGGCGATGTATCCCGAGGAGGACCTGGAACCGGCCGAGGAGCGGCTGCGGCTGTTCCTGATCCAGTACTGGGGCGGTCCGACGACGTACGGGGAGCGGCGCGGCCACCCGCGGCTGCGGATGCGGCACGCGCCCTTCCGGGTCGACCGGGCGGCGCACGACGCCTGGCTGCGGCACATGCGGGTGGCCGTCGACGAGCTCGGCCTGTCGCAGGAGCACGAGCAGACGCTGTGGAACTACCTCACGTACGCGGCGGCGTCGATGGTGAACACGCCCGACTGAGCCACCGCGCGGGAACCTGAGTACCGGATTCCGGTCGTTCGTCGCCGGAATCCGATCACGATCCGGTCAAACTCGACCCATGACCGCTTACCCGCGCCGTGTCCCCTCTGACAGCATCACCGTAAAGATCTGGACAACGGCAGGGGGAGCCGGGTGGCGGGGTTCACGGGATTCGTCCTGCTGCGGGCGCGGGCGCACCGGCTGCTGCTGGCCGCCGCGCTGCTCACGGTCCTGCTGACCACGGCGGTGCTGGCGACGCTCACCGCCTACTCGGGCGCGATCGGCGACGCGGCGCTGCGCCACTCCCTGCGGGACCCGCGCAACGCCGCCGACACCACCCTGGTGGTTCGCGGCGACACACCCTCCGAGGGACGCCCGGCCGTCGACGCCGAGGTGCGCGAGCAGACCCGCGAGGCCTTCGACGGGCTGCCGGTCACCGTGCGCACCCTGGTGCGCTCCGGCCCCTACGGCCTGCCCCTGTCCCTGCGGCCCCCGGCCGAACTCCCTCAGGCTCCCGACTCCGCCGAAGCGGGGGACGCCTCCGCCGGCGACCCGGACCTGACCTACTTCGCGGCCATGGACCCCACACAGGTGCGGCTCGTCTCCGGACGCCTGCCCCGCGCGACGGCGTCGGGTGACGTCGAGGTCGCGCTGCCGCAGACCGCCGCGCAGCGCCTCGGGCTGAAGCCCGGCGCCCGGCTCGCCCTCACCGACCGCCTCGGCGGCGGACAGGCCCACGCACGGATCACCGGGCTCTACCGCCCCGCACACGCCGACGCGCCGTACTGGCGGCTGGACGAACTGGGCGGCCGCGGCGTCCGCAAGATCGGCTTCACGATGTACGGGCCGCTGCTGACCGACCCCGGCGTCATCGACGGCGGCAGAGTGAGCGCGGGACAGAGCGCGTGGCAGGCGTCCGCGGACTTCTCCACGCTGACGACCGGGCGGATCGGGGCGCTGCGCGACGCGGTGCGCGAGAGTGCCGCGTCCCTGCGGAAGTCCACCGCGGTGAGCGGCACACCCGAGGTCACGAGCTCGCTGCCCGACGTCCTCGACCGGATCGACCGCTCCCTGCTCGTGGCCCGCTCGACGCTACTGATCGCCGCGGTCCAACTGGCGCTGCTGGCCGGTTACGCGCTGCTGCTGGTGGCCCGGCTGCTCAGCACCGAACGCGGCGCGGAGACACGCCTGCTGCGCGCCCGCGGCGGCTCCCGTGCCCGGCTCGCCGGCCTCGCCGCCACGGAGGCGCTGCTGCTGGCCGTGCCCGCCGTGGCGTGCGCGCCGCTGCTGGCGGGGCCGCTGACCGGGCTGCTGGCCGGTCAGGGCGCCCTGGCCCGGATCGGACTGCACCCGGACGTCTCCGCGACCGGGCGCCCCGGGGTCTGGCTGGTGGCGGCGGCCGTGGCCCTCGGCTGTGCGATGGCGGTGACGCTGCCCGCGCTGA
This sequence comes from Streptomyces sp. NPDC087787, assembly GCF_044743035.1. Lineage (NCBI taxonomy): Bacteria > Bacillati > Actinomycetota > Actinomycetes > Kitasatosporales > Streptomycetaceae > Streptomyces > Streptomyces sp. NPDC087787. The sequence continues at coordinate 12,216 of NZ_JBIUVQ010000027.1, read as the reverse complement.
CCTCGACGTTCACGGCAGGACCGCGGTCCCGTCCGCTGCCCGCGCCGCTGCGCGCCGGCGCGGACCTGGGACTGCTGGCGGTGGCCGGCGTGGCGTACTGGCAGCTGAGCAGGCAGCCCTCCGGCGCGGTCGGCGGCGACCTCACGGGCGCGCTCGGCATCGACCCGCTGCTGGTCGTCGCGCCCGCGCTGGCCCTGCTGGCCGGGACGGTACTGACCCTGCGGCTGCTGCCGCCTGTGGCCCGGCTGGCCGAGCGCCGTGCGACCGGGGGGCGCGGGCTGTCGGCCGCGCTGGCGGGCTGGCAGTTCAGCCGCCGCCCGATGCGCGGGGCCGGACCTGTGCTGCTGCTCGTACTCGCCGTCGCGCTGGGCATGCTGGCGATCGGTCAGGACGCCTCCTGGAACCGTTCGCAGGACGACCAGGCCGACTTCAAGGCGGGTGCGCCGGTGCGTGTGCTGGCCGCCGGGGAGGGGGACCTCGGCCGCACCGAGCAGTACGCGGCCGTCCCGCACGTACGCTCCGCCGCCCCGGCCGTCCGCGCCCCGCTGCCCCTGGCCGGCGACCGCACCGCGACCCTGATCGCGCTGGACACCGCGAACGCGGCGGACACGCTGCTGGTGCGCCCCGACCTGGGGTCGGAGCCGGTGCGGTCGCTGCTGGCGGGGCTCGCGCCGAAGAGCCCGGCGGCGGGCCTGAAGATGCCCGCCGGCACGGCCCGCCTGCGGCTGACGGCCGGCATCCGCGGCTCCGGCACGAGGATGCCGGTGGACCTGGCGGTCACCGTCGAGGACGGCCGCGGGGTCCCGTACCGCATGCCGATGGGCACCCTGCCCGCCGACGGCCGCTCCCACCGCCTGGACCTGGACCTCCCCGCGGGCACCGGGCCCCTGACCCTCACCGGCCTCGAGCTGTCCCTGAACCAGCCCGACGACGTCGCCGAGCGCCACCGCCTCACCGTCTCCGAGGTGACCGCGACCGGCGCCGACGGGACGGTACGGCGGCTGAGCACGCCGGCGGCCTGGAAGGCGACCTCCGTCGTCAACAGCATCGCCCCGGCTCCCGACGGCGCCACCCCGGCCAAGGCGACCGTGACGTCCGCCCTCCCGCCGGCCGTCACCTACGGCACCGGCTACACGCCGCACGACCAGATCCGGGCGTCGGGCACGCTGACGGTGCGGCTCCAGGTGGCACAGCCCGCGCAGCCGGAGGTGGCGGCCGTGGCGACCGACCGCTTCCTGGACTCCACGAGCGCACACGAGGGGCAGCGGGTGGACGTGAGCGTCGGCGGCCAGAACGTCCCGGTCCGGATCGTGCGTTCGGTACGTGCGCTGCCGACCACGGGCACGGCCGAGCAGGGCGGTCCCCCGGACGCCGCGCACGACGGCGGTGGTCTGCTGATGGACCTGCGGTCGGTCAACCGGCTGCTCCAGTCGGGCTCCGGCGACCGGGCCGCGCCCACCGAGTGGTGGCTGCGCACCGACTCCCACCGGTCGGCCGACGTGGCAGCCACCCTGCGGGCCCTGCCCGACGTCGACCCGGGGCAGGTGATCGTGCGGGACGAGATCGCCGACCAGTTGCGCGACGACCCGTTCGGCGCCGGGCCCGCGGCCGCCTTCACCGCGGCCGCCGTGGTCGCGGCGGCGCTGGCCGCCGTCGGCTTCGTGGTCGGCGCGGTCGGGACCCGCAGGGAGCGGGACGCCGAGTTCGCCGTCCTGCGCGCCCTCGGCACCCCGCGCCGCCAGCTGGCCCGGACGCTCGCCGCCGAGCAGGGCGTGCTGGTGGCCCTGGCGGTGGCGGTCGGCGCGGCTCTGGGCACCGTACTGGCCCGCGCCGTGATCCCGCTGATCGTGCTGACCGGGCAGGCCGCGAAACCGCTGCCGGCCGTCCTGGTCGAGCTGCCCGCCGCCCGGGTGGTCCTGCTGCTGGCGGCCGTCGCCGCCGCGCCGCTCGTCGTCACGGCGGTGCTGACCCTGCGCCGGCCCGACCCGGCGCTGTCCCTTCGAGACCGCGGAGGTGAGTGAACTGAACGCCGTCACTCCCGCCTGGGTCCGGATACGCCTGCGCACCGCGCCGGGTGCCGCGGCCGCCCTCGCCCTGCTGGTCGCGCTGACCGCCTGCCTGGCGGCCGCGTTCCCCCGCGCGCTCGACCGGTACGAGAACGCCGGTCTCGCCCGGGCCGTCGACCGGGCGGGCCCGCCGCGCACCACCTTCACGATGTCCGCCCCGGTGCCCGCGGTCCCGGACCGGCAGCGCGAGCAGGCACTGCTGCCGCCCGCTCTGGGCCGGCAGCTCACCAAGGTCCTCGACGCCGTCCCGCGCCCGCTCGTCGCCGACCCCGGTCAGTCGTCGTACGGGGTCGCGAACGCCACCGACCTCGCCGTCCCCGACCGCTGGATCCCCCGGCCCAGCGGGCTGCCCGCGAAGATGCGCCTGGTCGCGCCCAACGGGCTGGCCGAGCACTCCTCGGTGCGCGAGGGCCGGCTGCCGCGGGCGACCGGGCGGGTGACGGCCTCGACCTCGGAGGTGGAGGCCGCCGTGAGCGCCGCGACGGCCAGGAGCCTGCACGTCAGGGTGGGTTCGGTCATCCACGTACCCGCCATGTCCGGCCCGCCGCTCGTGGTCCGCGTCACCGGCGTCCTCACCCCCCGGGAGCCCGACGGTGCCTACTGGTCGACCATGCCGCTGCTGCGCACCCCTGCCCTGGTGGAGGTGCCCTCGGACAGTCCCGAACCGCCGAAGTACTGGCTCGGCGCCCTGCTCCTGCCGTCCGAGGCCGCCCCCGCCCTGATGGGCACCGCGGGGACCCCCTGGCGCTACTGGCGGGTGGCTCCCGCCCCCCGCTCCCTGCACGCCCACGACCTGGAGGGCCTGAAGTCCGCGGTCGCGAGCCTGAAGTCCGGACCCGGCCTGGTGCGCGTACGTGCGGCCACCGATCCGGTCGCGCAGGTGGGCACCGAACTCGACGACGTCCTCCTCTCCTACGGCCGGCTGAGCTCCGGCATCACCCCGCTGGTCGCGGTCGCCGCGTTCGGCAGTGCGACGGTCGCCGCCGTGGTCCTGCTGATGGCCGGCGGCCTGGCCGCCGACCGCCGCCGCCTCGAACTCACCCTGCTGCGCGCCCGCGGCGTCTCCCTGCCCGGTCTGGCCGGCCGGCTGCTCGCCGAGACGGCGGTGGTCGCCGTGCCCGCCGGGGCGCTCGGACTCGGTGCGGCCCTGCTCGCCGTCCCCGGGGGCCGCCCGGGTCACTCCGTGCTCGCGGCCGCCGTGGTCACCGCCGTCGCCTGTGCCGCACTGCCCGTGCGCGCCCTGATCGCGCACCGCGTGGTCCGCGTCCACGGACCGCGCGAGGACACGGTGTCCGTACGTCCCTCCCAGCGCCGTACGGTCGCCGAACTGACGCTGCTGGTGATCGCGGCGGCGGCGGTGGAGGCGCTGCGGCGGTACGGGGTCGCGGGCGCCGCGGAGAACGACGGCGCCCCGGGCGGTTCGGGGGACCAACTGGTGTCCCTGGCGCCGGTGCTGGTGGGCGTGATCGCGGCCCTGGTGCTGGTCCGCCTGTACCCGTGGCCGCTGCGCTGGCTGATGCGTCCGATGGGCCGGCTGCGCGGGGCGGTGGGCCATCTGTCCCTGGCCCGTGCGGGGCGTACGTCCGTCCCGGCGGTGCTGCCCCTGCTGGCGCTGCTGACCGCGCTCACCACCGCCGCCTTCGGCGGCTCCGTGCTGGCCGGAGTGGCCGGTGCCCGCGACCAGGCGGCCCTCCTCGCCGTCGGCGCCGACGCCCGGGTCGACGGCGCCGAGGCGCTGCCGGACGGGCTGCCCGACCGGGTCCGCCGGACACCGGGCGTGCGGGGACTCACCGAGGTGAGCATGGACTACCAGGCCAGGACGGGGACGAACGCGCGGATCTCCGTAGCGGGCGTCGACCCGGCGGACTACGCGTCCCTGGCCCGGCGCACCGGGCTCGGCGCCTTCCCCGGGGAGCAGTTGCGGCGACCGGCCGCCGGCTCCGGGACTCCGCTGCCGGCGCTGGCCTCCCCGTCGGTCGCCGAGAAGTACGGCACCCGGCCGTTCACGGTGCAGCTCGGCGACGGGACCGAGGTGAACATCCGGATCGCAGTCGTCCGGGACCGGACCCCGGCCGTCATCGGCACCAACTTCCTGGTCGTGGACCGGGCCGGACTGAGCCGCGGGGTGGCCCGGGCGAGCGCGCTGCTGCTGACCGGCGACCATCTGGACGCGGGCGCCCTGCGCCGGGCGGCGGGCGCGGACGCGTCCGTGACGACGCGGGCCGGGGAACGCGGCGACTACGTCGACTCGCCCCTCCAGTCCGGCGCCGAGCGCGTCTACACGGTGGCCGTGGCCGCCGGTGCCGGCTACGCCGTCCTGGCGCTGCTCCTCGCACTGCTGCGCACCGCCCCCGAGCGGGCCGCGCTCCTCGCCCGCCTGCGCACCATGGGCCTCACCCGCGCACAGGGCCGCCGCCTGCTCGTCCTGGAGTCGCTGCCCCAGTCGCTGCTCGCCGCGGCGGGCGGAACGCTGACGGGCTGGGCGACCGTCCTGCTGCTCTCGCCCGGCGTCGACCTGACGGCCATCGCGCTGCCGTCGCCGGCGGTGTCCGCCGGCGGGAACGAGCTGCGGACCGACCCGCTCTCGCTGGCCCTGCCGGCCGCGGCCGTGCTGCTGCTGACGGTGGGCATCGCCGTGGGCCAGGCCTGGTGGACGGGGCGCAGGGGATCGGTGCGGGAACTGAGAGCGGGGGACGCGAGATGAACCGACCGGACGACCGCCACAGCCGCCACAGCCGCCGTAGCCGCCGCGCAGGAGAGCCCCGATGACGACGAACCCCACCCTGGCCGACCTGGCCGAGCGCGCCACCGCGAAACGCACCCGCCCGGCCTACGGCCACGACGCGGTGATCAGCTGCGACCGTCTGGTCCGCATCTTCACCGCCGACGGCGTGGAGGTACAGGCCCTCCAGGGCCTGGACCTGCTGGTCCGCGAGGGCGAGCTGATGGCCCTCGTCGGCGCCTCCGGCAGCGGCAAGTCCACCCTGATGAACATCCTCGCCGGGCTGGACACGCCCACGGCGGGCGCGGCCCGGGTCGGGGACCACGACCTGCTCGCCATGACCGCGAAGGACCGTCTGCGCTACCGCCGCGAGGTCGTCGGCTTCGTCTGGCAGCAGACCTCCCGCAACCTGCTGCCGTATCTGACGGCGGCGCAGAACGTCGCGCTGCCCATGCAGTTGTCCGGCGACCGCGGGCGCAGCCGCCGCGCCAAGGCCGAACGCTCCCTGGAGCTGCTGCAGTTGCTGGAGGTGGGCGACTGCCAGGACCGCCGCCCGCACCAGATGTCGGGCGGCCAGCAGCAGCGGGTGGCGATCGCGGTGGCCCTCGCCAACAACCCCGCGGTGCTGCTCGCCGACGAGCCCACCGGCGAACTGGACTCCCACACCGGCGAGCAGATCTTCGCCGCCTTCCGCACCGCCAACGAGCGTCTGGGCACGACCGTCGTCATCGTCACCCACGACCAGGCGGTCGCCGGCGAGGTGCGCCGCACCGTCGCCATCCGCGACGGCCGCACCTCCACCGAGGTGCTGCGCCGCAGCGAGGTGGACGCGACGACCGGCGACGAGACGCTGGTGAGCCGCGAGTACGCCATGCTCGACCGGGCCGGCCGTCTGCAACTGCCCGCCGAGTACACGCAGGCCCTGGGGATGCGTGACCGGGTGGCACTGGAACTGGAACCCGACCACATCGCGGTGCGGCCGGACGACAGCGAGGGAAGCTGAGCGCCGCTCGCGGTCAGCGGACGCTGACGCCCAGGCCGCCGAGTCCGGCCTCCGCGCGCCGTACCGCGATCGACCCGTACGGGGTCCGCAGCCGCAGCCACGTCCCCGACGAGAGCAGCGCGAGGTCCTCCTCGCCGGAGGCCGCCGGGGGCCCTGCGGTGTCGCCCTCGCAGGCAGTGGCGGGGGGCCTGAGGAACCGCAGCGACTGCGCCGCGTGCACGGCTCGCACGGGCAGTTGGGTCCCGCCGACCAGCCGGGACCAGATCTCCCGCCCGATCCGGTCGAGTTCGGCGCGCGTGCGGTGCTCCTGCGCCAACTCCCCCGTACGGGTACGGAACTCGGCGACCGCGGCGGCCACCGCCGCACCCAGGGCGCCGGCCGGGGGCAGCCCCGGCTCGGTCCGCCAGCCGCCGCGCGGGGGCAGGACGCCCGCCCACGGCGGCCCGGTCACCGCCGCGGGGACGGCGGCCGTGGCCGCCGGCTCGTCGACGGACTCGAGCAGTTCACCGGCGGAGACGGTCACGTCGAGGGTGGTGTCGGGCTCGTTCCGGTACGGCTCGGCGAGCCGCACGGCGCGTACCGCCAGCACCTCGAAGGACGCCGGCCGTCCGAAGACGGCGAGCGCGGTGCCGGCCGCCTGGAGCCGCACCGCGGCGGAACGGTCGTAGTGCAGCAGCCGGGAGAGGAAGGCGGCGAGGTCCGCCGCCTCCGTCTCGTCGGCGAGGTGGAGGACCGTCATGCGGCGACGGCCTCCTCCTTGTCGCCCGCGTCGGTGTACTCCTGGAGGAACTCGCGCTCCTCCGCGGTGATCCGGCGCGGACGCTGCGCCTCGAAGTCGAACGGCACGATCACCGTCGAGGCGCGGACGTAGATCTGGTCGCCGTCCTTGACCTCGTAGGTGAGGGTGAAGGACGCCGCCTTGATCTCGGTGACCCACAGCTCGATGTCCACCGGCGCGTGCCGGTGGACGAGCTGGCGCTTGTAGTCGATCTCGTGACGCGCCACCACGGACCCCTGCTTGAACTCCTTGTCCGGGCGGAACAGGAAATCGATGCGTGCCTCCTCCAGGTAGCGGAGGAACACCACGTTGTTGACGTGGCCGTACGCGTCCATGTCCGCCCAGCGCAGCGGGCAGCGGTAGATGTGGCGCATCTGCTTCGATCAGCCCCGGGTCAGCTTCTTGTAGGTGGCGCGGTGCGGCCGGGCGGCGTCCGGGCCGAGCCGCTCGATCTTGTTCTTCTCGTACGACTCGAAGTTGCCCTCGAACCAGAACCACTTGGACTCGCCCTCGTAGGCGAGGATGTGCGTCGCCACGCGGTCCAGGAACCACCGGTCGTGGGAGACGACGACGGCGCAGCCGGGGAACTCGAGGAGCGCGTTCTCCAGGCTGGACAGGGTCTCGACGTCGAGGTCGTTGGTCGGCTCGTCGAGGAGCAGCAGGTTGCCGCCCTGCTTCAGGGTGAGCGCCAGGTTGAGGCGGTTGCGCTCACCGCCGGAGAGCACACCGGCGGGCTTCTGCTGGTCCGGGCCCTTGAAGCCGAACGCGGACACGTACGCCCGGGACGGCATCTCGACCTGGCCGACGTTGATGTAGTCCAGCTCGTCGGAGACGACGGCCCACAGCGTCTTCTTCGGGTCGATGTTCCCGCGGCTCTGGTCGACGTAGGAGATCTTGACCGTCTCGCCGACCTTGATGCTGCCGGAGTCCGGCTGCTCGAAGCCCTGGATCATCTTGAACAGCGTGGTCTTGCCCGCGCCGTTCGGACCGATGACGCCGACGATGCCGTTGCGGGGCAGCGTGAAGGAGAGGTCGTCGATGAGGACCTTCTCGCCGAAGGCCTTGCTGAGGTTGTTGACCTCGACGACGATGCTGCCCAGGCGCGGGCCCGGCGGGATCTGGATCTCCTCGAAGTCCAGCTTCCGCATCTTCTCGGCCTCGGCGGCCATCTCCTCGTAGCGGGCCAGACGCGCCTTGGACTTGGCCTGCCGCCCCTTGGCGTTGGACCGCACCCACTCCAGCTCGTCCTTGAGCCGCTTCTGCCGCTTGGCGTCCTTCTGGCCCTCGACCTTGAGGCGGGTGGCCTTGGTCTCCAGGTACTTGGAGTAGTTGCCCTCGTAGCCGTGGAGGCGACCGCGGTCCACCTCGCAGATCCAGCCGGCGACGTTGTCCAGGAAGTACCGGTCGTGGGTGACGGCCACGACGGTGCCCTCGTACTTGGCCAGGTGCTGCTCCAGCCAGTTCACCGACTCGGCGTCGAGGTGGTTGGTGGGCTCGTCGAGGAGCAGCAGGTCGGGCTGCTCGAGCAGCAGCTTGCACAGCGCGACACGGCGGCGCTCACCACCGGAGAGGGTGGTGACGGGCCAGTCGCCGGGCGGGCAGCCCAGGGCGTCCATGGCCTGCTCGAGCTGGGCGTCGAGGTCCCAGGCGTTGGCGTGGTCGAGCTCCTCCTGGAGCTTGCCCATCTCCTCCAGCAGCGCGTCCGAGTAGTCGGTGGCCATCTGCTCGGCGATCTCGTTGAACCGGTCGAGCTTGCCCTTGACCTCGGCGACGCCCTCCTGGACGTTCTCCAGGACCGTCTTCTCGTCGTTCAGCGGGGGCTCCTGCAGCAGGATGCCGACGCTGTAGCCGGGCGACAGGTACGCGTCACCGTTGGACGGCTGCTCCAGCCCCGCCATGATCTTCAGCACGGTCGACTTGCCGGCACCGTTCGGACCGACGACGCCGATCTTGGCACCCGGAAGGAAGTTCAGGGTGACGTCGTCGAGAATCACCTTGTCGCCGTGCGCCTTGCGCGCCTTGCGCATGGTGTAAATGAACTCAGCCAAGAGAAACCGTCCGGCAGCTTGAAATCAGGCAGTGGGCAGATACACCCCATCTTGCCGTACCGCCACCCCTGGGAGGAAACGCGTGCGGCCGTGGGGCTGTGACCTGGGGTTTCGCAGCCGGTCGCCGTGGCCCGTCTGTCACTGTCGGTCGCCACTGAGTGCCCTTGGGCGGCCTCGCACGGCCCAGAGGCGGCCCGGAAGCGATCAAGTAGGCAACCGAATCTTCACCTGGTGATTGTGGTGGGCGTGATCAATCACTGTGCCTTCGATGTGGGCGCCCAAAGGGGGCAGCTCCATCCCCCGCGGCATGGCCGTGATCTCGGCGAGGGCCACGGCGTTCGAGACGCCCTCTACGCGTATGAAGACTCCGAAGCGCTGGCGCCCGATGACCTCACCGCCGACACGAGCCCCGACAGGCAGAGCGGCGACGGTCTTCGCCCAGCTCTGCCGAACCGCCTCGGCCGCCGGCACCTCTGGGCCCGTGGGCCACGCGTACTCGTCCATAGACAAATCATGTAGCGCACTCCGTGGGTGCGGTGGTAGGTCGCGGGGTGCCGCTCGGGGTGACCGGCAGGTGCCCAGGACGAGCCGGCGGTGGGTCGGATGCCGAGCGGGCCGAACTCGTCGAAGGCGAAAACGCGGTCCGGGAAGCGTTCCAGGACGTGCTCGCCTGCCGACGAAGGAGGAGGCCTCGGTCCTGCGAATCGGCTCTGCTTGGGCCGTACTTGCGATCACGCGCGTGGTGACGGACGCCGCTGGACGTGTGGTCGAGGCCGCGTTCCTGGTGTTCCCGGGTGATCACGCCGAGGCGGTCTTTACCACGCACCATCAGATCGCCCAGAGGGGGACGGAAGAGTGACAGCGCTAAACGAGTTGCGGCTACTGCCGTGGTCGGGACCCGACGGCAAGCCCTGCTACCTCAGCACCGACGACGGCGACGGCTACATGTCCCGACTGGCGGACAACATGGAATCGGTCCAACTCGGCATGACTGCCGAACTGCTGGAGCAGGCGCAAAAGGTACTCGACGACTCGGACGCGGAGCCGGAGGAATTGCGAGTCCTGGCGGCTGGATTGGCTGGAGCCCTGGGGGACGCGCTCCGAGTAGCGACCAGCCGCGGTGACCGCCTGTGATGACCGCGGCTCCAACTCGTGTGGCCTGACTTGCCGGTCTACTGATCAAGGGTCTCGCCGACCAGCGGGACTGACGAAGCCCACGGCTCTGAACTGCTCAGATGCCGTGGGCTTCTGTCGATGTAGGTTGTCGTCGGCCGACTCCGGACGGCCCAGGGACGGCCTGAACAGCGGCTCGGCGGCCCGTTCAGCGACCTACATGCTGAGGGGCAACTCCCGGGCTCGTTGGCGTGCCCCTTCCGCCGCCGCCACAGAGCCAGCAGGCATGGATACGCCTGTCAGACAACCTTGTTGAGCGCAGCTGACCCTCGTATCTGGCACGTCGACCCAGGTGAACTGGGTCCCAATCGGCAGCGGGCAGACGACTTCAACGCGCAGCTCGCCATCCAAGGGTTCGAGCGACTGGCGGATGCCATGCACGAAATGCGCCAGCAACTAGCAGCACTTGAGCCCTACTTCGAGCCAGAGTGGGACGACAACCAGTGGCCGATCACGGACGAAACGATGGTGTCCCACCGAGTGGTGTAACAGCGATCTCCGCATAGCCCCTGGCCATGGGGCGGCCACCGCGCAACTCTCCGAGTAGCGAAGCTCGTTCAACGAGAGGATGCACGATGGCCTTGTCCCAGCATGACTTACTCCGGCTGATGGAGTCACTGCGTACGGCGGACGGAATCGAGTTGGTCCGCACCCTGGCCCAGCGGATCCTGCAGGAACTCATCGAGGCCGAGGCCACCGCCCACATCGGTGCCGCACCGGGCGAGCACAGCGAGACCCGCACGACGATGCGCAACGGGCACCGCGGGAAGGTGCTGACCACACAGGCCGGGGACCTGGACCTGGCGATCCCCAAGGTCCGCACCGGATCCTTCTTCCCGTCACTTCTGGAACGCCGGCGCCGCATCGACCAAGCCCTCTACACCGTGATCATGGAGGCATACGTGCACGGCGTGTCCACCCGCAGCGTGGACGACCTGGTCAAGGCCCTGGGCTCGGACACCGGCATCTCCAAGAGCGAGGTCTCCCGCATCTGTGGCGCCCTGGACACGGAACTGAACGTGTTCCGCACCCGGCCCCTGGACCACACCCGCTTCCCCTACATCTACCTCGACGCCACCTACTGCAAGGCCCGGGTCTCGCATCAGATCGTTTCCCAGGCCGTGGTCATCGCGACCGGTATCACCGAGGACGGCGGCCGCGAAGTTCTCGGACTCATGGTCGGCGACAGCGAGACCGAGGTGTTCTGGACCGAGTTCCTGCGTTCCCTGCGCGAACGCGGCCTGACCGGTGTCCGCCTGGTCATCGCCGACCACCACTCCGGACTGGTCAAGGCAGTCCGCAAGGTCATGCTCGGCGCCGCCTACCAGCGGTGTCGCGTTCACTTCCTGCGCAACGTCTTCGCCGTGATCAGCAAAGACTCCGGCGAGATGGTGGCCGCGACCATCCGCACGATCTTCGCCCAGCCCACCGCCGAGGCCGTCCGTTCCCAGCTCGACACCGTCGCCGACATGCTCGGACGGCAGTTCCCCAAGGTCAAAGCCATGCTCCTGGAAGCCAAAACCGACCTGACCGCCTTCGCTGACTTCCCCGAGCGACATTGGAAGAAGATCCAGTCCACCAACCCCCTGGAACGGGTCAACCGAGAGATCAAGCGCCGCGTCGACGTCGTCCAGATCTTCCCCAACCCCGCCGCCCTCGAACGCCTCACCACCGCCGTCCTCATCGAGATGCACGACGAATGGATCGCCTTCCCCCGCAGCTACCTCCCCAAGGGCGGCATGGACTCGATCTACCCCACGACCGAAGATCCTCCCAACGCGGTTACACCACCACAGGGGACATGGCCGACGAACGACGAAACCGCAGCATCGCTCCTGGTCCAGCTGAAACGGGAGCGACAGCGTGTCCCTATGCGCGTAGGGCGGACCACCACCCGGTGAAGCGCCTACCTGCGTGCTGAGGCTGAAGCCGCGCTGACCTCCGCTTTAGGAGTTCGGTCACGCCCCGGCGTTGCTGCGGTCCAGCACGCGGACGCGTGTCGGACGTAGCTGCTGGTGCTCACCACTGTTCGTGGTTGTTGATGTCAACGTTAGATCTCAGCTGAACAGTTGGTGCGTGGCAGCCCTCCAGCGGCTCATCAGGGCGATCGGCCGAACTGCACCAGATGTCGGTTGGCCGATCTTCGCAGTCAACAGCAGGTTCGTCGGCAGTCGCCCTCCCGCCTGGATCCGCCATTGGTGACTCTTTACGGCTGGTGAGGCCCATGATCAGAGCCGGACGGTTTCTATCAAATTACGTCGAGATCGAACTTCTTTAGGGCAAATATTATCACCTTATACTGAAATGCAAGAAATTACCAACCGGGATTACTGAACCTTCCCCTTGATCGTGGACACCTGGAGACTGGGACGCGAGGTTCCAGAGGAAGTAGTGCCAGGTGGGAAGCAAGAGCAACCGCAGCAGGC
>NZ_JBIUVQ010000026.1:0-104096 GCF_044743035.1 Streptomyces sp. NPDC087787 | reverse complement strand
CCCTGAACGCCTTCGACATCACCTTCGACGGCCGACTCTCCGCAGCCCGTCAGTAACCCCAACCACCCTGGTTACACCGCTCGTTTGACAGACCCCACTCGGCCGGCCCGGCTCCTCCGGGCCGGCCGACCGTGCCGCCCCACGAAGGCCTCTCAAGGAATGGGCCTCTGCCACCTCAGCAGCGGAGGTCATGGTGTTGTCCCTCGTTCTTGCCCAGGCTGAGTGGCCGGGCTTGATGGGCATGGTCAGGGTGGTGAGATCACCGCGATCGGCGGAGCGGATCGTGACGGGCTGGTTTGGTCCTCGCAGGTCGAGCATCACGTCGGGGCCGACGGCGGTGCTGACGGCCGGATAGAGCGTGGTCAGCTCGAGGGAGATCTGAAGATCCTGCCCCGTCATGGTGGCCGCCGGCGGGACACTGGGGCGGCTGCCTCCGTCGCCAGGACATTCAGGCCGTGATGGGTCACCCGCAGTGTGATTCGACCTTCCGGGTGTTCTTCCAGCGCTCGCAGGAAGAGATCTTTCGAGACCGTCACCCGGGTCGTGGCCTCGGGCAGCGACGCGAGCATCAGCCGGTAGTCGGGAAACTCCTCCGACAGCAGCCGGCAATGCCGGTCCTCCCGGTCTGCCATGCGCAGCCAGGACCTGCTCGATCGCGTCAGCCGGAATCGGCCCCTTCAGCGGGGCAATCGGCAGACTCCGCAATTTCGTGAGCGAGTACTTGATCGAACCGGCCTTCTGCTGCACTGCTGCCGCGTCCCCGAGGACCTTCCGACGTGCTCGTCGATCAGCCGGGACGCCTCGACTGCGGTGATGTCACGGAGCCGACGCAGCGCGGTTGCCCGCCGGCCAGGTCTTCTGCGCCCCGCCCGTGACCGCGGGGCCATCCGGCCTGGTGGCCGCCTGTCGCGGGACGTCGCTGTCCGTGGTGGGCTGCGCGTGCCGTGGGGACACCGAGTCACTAGGCTCGACATCGTGTCCACCGTGTGTGTGATGTCGGCTTCTCCGATCCCCGCCGGAATGGCGGTCGCGACGCGCTATCTCGACCTCGCCGGTGTCTTCTCGTGCGCACTGCTGGGGGGCGCCGTGGCCCGCACGGCCCGCCTGGACCTGTTCGGGTTCCTGGTGGTGGGCATCATCTCCGGTCTGGGCGGAGGCGTGATCAGGGACGTGCTGCTGCAGCACGGCACGCCGGTCGCGCTGACCGACTACGCCTACCTGCCGACCGCCATCGCCGGTTCCGTGGTGGTCTTCCTCATCAAGATCAGCGAGGCGTCCTGGACCCGGCTCTTCACCGCCCTCGACGCCGCCGTCCTCGGATTCTGGGCGGTCACCGGAGTCAACAAGACACTCGCCGTGGGGCTGGGATGGCTTCCGGCGGTCCTCCTGGGCACCGTGACCGCCGTCGGCGGCGGCGCCCTGCGCGATGTCGTCCTCGGCCGGGTGCCGGCCGTCTTCGGGGGCAATGGTCTGTACGCCACCGTCGCCATCGCGGTCGCCGGAGTCACGGTGCTCTGCGTGTACCTCGGCGTGCCGGCCATCGGTGCCGGCCTGGGCATCACCCTGGCCCTCGCCTTCCGGCTCAGCGCTGTGCGGTTCGGCTGGAATCTGCCCAACAGCCTGAACTGGCAGCCCCGTTCCAGGATGGCCGCGACACTGCGGCACGGCACCGGCACCGCCGCCCGGAAAGGGAACGAGGACCAGTCCCACCCGCGCAAGGAGACGTCGTGACCGACCGAAACGCCGCGGTACTGTCCGGCCTCGCCGGTATCCGCTCCGATCTCGAGGACCTTTACCGGGATCTGCACAGGCATCCCGAACTCGGCCTGCGCGAACACCGCACGGCGAAGAAGGTGTCCGACGCCCTGCGGGGTCTCGGTTACGAGGTGACCGACGGCATCGGCGGCACGGGCGTGATCGGCGTACTGGCCAACGGCGACGGGCCCACCGTCATGGCCCGCGCGGACATGGACGCCCTCCCGGTACGCGAACAGACCGGTCTGCCCTACGCCTCCACCGTGACCCTGACCGGTCCGGACGGCACCGAGCAGCCGGTCATGCACGCCTGCGGGCACGATGTGCACGTGACCGCCCTGCTCGGCTGCGCACAGCTGATGACTCGGGCCAAGGACGCCTGGCGCGGTACCTTCGTGGCGCTGTTCCAGCCCTCGGAGGAGAACGGCGACGGCGCCCAGGCCATGATCGACGACGGTCTCACGGCAAGGGCGCCCCGGCCCGACGTGGTGCTCGCCCAGCACGTCCTGCCTTATCCGGCCGGCTACGTCGGCACCCGTCCGGGGTCCTTCCTGTCGGCCGCGGACAGCCTGCGCGTCACCGTCCACGGCCGAGGGGCCCACGGCTCCATGCCCCAGGCAGCGGTCGACCCCGTGGTGATGGCCGCCATGATCGTGGTGCGCCTGCAGACCATCGTGTCCCGGGAACTCGCCGCCATCACCCCCGCCGTCGTCACCGTGGGCAGCATCCACGCCGGCACCGGTCCCAACGTCATCCCCGACAGCGCCGTCATCGAGCTCAACGTCCGCACCTACGACGATGCGACGCGCAGCCACGTGCTGAAGGCGATCGAGCGCATCGTCCGGACCGAGAGCGAGGCGTCCGGGTCGCCGAAGGCACCCGAGATCGAACGCACGGCCGCCTTCCCGCCCACCGTCAACGACGAGGAGACGACCCGGCGCGTCGCCGAGGCGTTCGCGGCCCACTTCGGCGACGACGCACACACCATCGACCTGCAGACCGCCAGCGAGGACATGAGCGAGATCCCGCAGGCGTTCGGCGTTCCGTTCAGCTACTGGGGCATCGGAGGCATCGACGCCGGGCTGTACGCCGAGGCCGCCAAGAAGGGCACCGTCACCGAGGACGTCCCGGTGAACCACAGCCCCGCCTTCGCCCCCGTCGTCCAACCGACCCTGGACACCGGCGTCAGCGCCATGACGGTGGCCGCCCTCGCCTGGCTCGGCCGCTGACGTGAACCCGGCACAGGTCTCCGACGAGCGCTTTAGGCAAGCACACCGCCGATATTCGCTTGCGCACCCTCGTCAAGTGGGTCAGCGTCGCCCGACACCCGACGAAGGCAGAGAAGATGACCACGCAGACCCACCCTCTCGACCATGAACTCATCGAGGCCGCGGCCCATGTCGCTCGTACACGCTGCCGGGGCGACAACCACACCATGGCAGCCGCGGCCCGCGCCCGGGACGGCCGGATCGTCACCGCGGTGAACGCCTACCACTTCACCGGAGGACCCTGCGCCGAGTTGGTCCTCGTCGGCACGGCAGCCGCCCAGGGCGCCTACGAGCTGGACACGATCGTCGCCGTCGGCGACCGCGACCGAGGGGTCGTTCCCCCGTGCGGCCGGTGCCGTCAGGTCCTTCTCGACTACTTCCCCGCCCTCAAGGTCATCGTCGGCGGGGGCGACCGCATCCGAACCGTCCCCATCACCGACTTGCTGCCCGAAAGCTACGTCTGGGCCGACCACCAGCTCGACGACGGGGAAACCGCGCCACTCGGCACGGGCTGACACCGCCGGCCGACAACAGGGCGGTCGAGACGGCCGGTGCCACAGAATCCTGTGGCACCGCGGTCAACCAGTGACATGTGAGTGTGGCGCGAAAGAGAGTTGAGGCATCGTCTCCCGTCACGGGAGTCTCCACGTGCTCGCCGAGCAGCAGGACGCCGACGGGGAGGGCGAGAGGCATGCTGCGCATCCATTTCACGCCGGAGGATTTCGGACGTATCCGGCTGGCGAGACGCCCCGATCCACTCCGGGACATCACCTGCAGCCTGCACCGGCTCCAGACCACCAGGGGGCGGTTGGGCGTACGCCGACTGGTACCGCGCCAAGCCCTGGCCAACGACACCCTGCCGCCGGTCCTGGTCTACCCCCTGCAGCATGCCCCGCCGCCCGCGTCGACGCTCTCCTCCGACGCCTCCCCCGCCGCACTCCTCGGCCGGACCCGCGCCGCCGCGTTACGGAACCTCGCGCTCGGGGCGACCACCTCCGAACTGGCCCAGGTCCTGGGCGTGTCCCCGGCCACCGCCACGCACCACACCTCGGTGCTGCGCGACGCCGGTCTGGTCCTCAGCCAGCGTGTGCACAACACCGTGCTGCACACTCTCACGCCGCTCGGGGCGGCGCTGCTCCGCCCGCCGGCCCCAGCGGCCTCGGACGAGGGCGGAGCATCGAACTCAGCCGCCCAGTCTCGCAGTTTCGACTCCCGTCAAAGGTCGTAGTCCGCGCGCTTCCCGCTCTGCGAATGTTTCCCACGAAGCACGCACGCTCCGGGACGAACCATGCGAATACGGGGCAAAGAACAGCACGCCCGGGAGCGCGACAGCGCGCGTGCACGCGCCCCGGACAGCACCGGCATCCGCGCGTCCCACACCCGATTCAAGGGGGATCCCATGAAGCGCACCATCGTGGCCGGCGCCGTCGCGCTGGCCTCCGTCGCCGCCTGCCTGATGGCCTTCGTCCCGACCGCGTCCGCCTCGGCACAGTCCTGCGGCGCCCAGTCGCTGACCACCGGCGGCTACGAGGGCGTGGGCACCATCCGCTACAAGTCCGCCACCAGCACCTGCGACGACCTCAACCTCACCTACTCGAACGACACGTCGGGCTCGGGCTACGACTACTACGCCGGTCGCCTCCGCCGCTCCAACGGCACCTGGTACACCTGCAGCAAGGGCTACGTCTACGCCGCGAACGGCAGCCACAGCGTCAACGATTCCACCTACTGGTTGTGCACCGTCGTCGCCGACAACACCCCGTTCACGGTGGCGAGCTACTTCGACGGCGGCGACTCCGTCAACATCACGCACTGACAACAAGTCCCCGGCAGCGCAGGGGGCGCCGGGGGTGCGGTCGCGGGCCGGCCGCACCCCCGGTCGTCATGAAGGGGGGAAGTCATGGGGTCCAGGAAACAGACGAGAGGCCGTGGAAGACCGGCACTGCTGATGACCGCGGCGGCTGCCGCCCTGGTCACGGCCTGCTCGGGCGGTGCCGTCCCCGCGGACCGGTCGAGCACCGCCGGCGGTCCGCAGGCAAGCCCCGCCCGGCTCGGCTACGACCTGCCGGACGACCCGGCGACCATGCTCTTCCCGGCGACCGGTGCCGAGACCCGCTGGACCCAGGGCCTCGAGGTCTTCACCCAGCAAGTGGCCCGCGTCACCGCCGCCTCCTGCGCGCGCGGCACGGGAACCGGCTTCTTTGGGCAGCCGCCGCTCGCGTTCATCCGCTTCTCCGACGTCCCGGACCTGGACTTCGTCGCCCGGCACGGCTTCGGGCAGAGCGCCGAGGTACCGGAGCCCACGGCACCGGCGCCTTCGGCGGGCGCCCCCGCCACCGGACGTTCCGCCGACCACGCCACGGCCCGCGACTGCCGAGGCCGGGCTCAGGCCGCCGCCGAGACGCTGCGCGGTCCCTACGCCGGACTCCAGGCGCAGTGGCTCCGCGGGCTCTCATCCCTCCGCAGCGACCCGGCCGTGGCCCGCGCCCTGCGCTCCCTGTCGGCCTGCTTCAGCGCCCACGGAGTCAAGGCACGTGACGAGGACGGCTTCTTCGCCCGTGCCGACGCCGCCCTCAACACCGCCGCCCCCACCGAACTGCCGCGTCTCGACCGGGAATTCGGCAGTGTCTACGCAACCTGCATGCGCCCCGTGGAGGCGGTCCGCGAACCGGCCAGAGTGCGCGCCCGCCGGAGCTTCCTCACGGAACACGCGACCGAAGTACGTGACTTGCGCCGGGACCTCGTCCCCTCACTCCGGCGCGCGGAAAGACGGTACGGCGTGCGCCTCGCCTTCCCTGCCCCCTGAACCGCGAGACCTGCCGGCCCACGGCCTGTTCGAGCCGGTCCGCCGTATCATCCGTCCCCGGCGTTCGTGGGCAGGGCGAGCCGCAGAACGATCTCGCCGTCGTAGGTCTCCCCGGTGGGCTCGAACCCGAACTTCCGGTAGAAGGGTTCCGGTTCGCCGTCGCCGGACTCGTAGCTGGTCAGCAACTCGGTGCCGCCGTCCGCGCGAACCAGGTCGGCGATCTGCGTGAGCGCGTCCCGGCCGATCCCTCGCCCCTGGTGCCGCTTGTCGACGAGGAGGCGCCAGATGAAGTGCCGTCCTTCGAAAGGACCCGTCGGCGGCTTCCATGACAGCATCACGAAGCCGACCGGCTCGTCGCCGCGGTACACGGCCCGGTACCAGGGATTGGCCTCGGGCGTCTTCGCCGCCTCCTCGAGCGACCAGGACACGGAGGCGACGAACTGCTTCTGGTCACGGCGCACGCGCAGGGCACGAACGGCATCCCGGTTGTCGTCGGTGATCTCCCGTAGGTGCACGCCTGGGGACCTCATGCCACACCCTTTCCTCGCTCCGGCGACTTCGCCACCGGGCCGACGTGAAGAGCCGCCGTCGCAGCGTATGCGACACACACGATCCGGAGCGTGACCGGCACGCCGGGCCGTGCTCGTCATGGCGCCGCTGTCCGGGCTCACGCCGACCCGGGCCAACAGGCCCGGTCACTCAGCCCGAACTGCTGGACGGGCTGTTCAACCGCGGCAACCAGGCAAGCGGCGCACAGCGCCGGGCGCC
This sequence comes from Streptomyces sp. NPDC087787, assembly GCF_044743035.1. Classification (NCBI taxonomy): domain Bacteria; kingdom Bacillati; phylum Actinomycetota; class Actinomycetes; order Kitasatosporales; family Streptomycetaceae; genus Streptomyces; species Streptomyces sp. NPDC087787. The sequence continues at coordinate 97,499 of NZ_JBIUVQ010000026.1, read as the reverse complement.
GGCGGGGGCCATCGCCGGCTTCGCCACGGCGAGGTGGCCGCCGCCTGGGACGAGGGGTACTGGCTGATGGCCGGCGCCCTCATAGCACGGGAGGCGCGCCTCTACCAGGAATCGCAGGTCGACCCGCGCGATCCGTGGCGTCAGTGGACTGTCGTGGAGCGGCGGGAGGAGACCCCGGACGTGGTGTCGTTCCTGCTGCGCCCGGCCGACGACGGCCCGGTTCCCGCGGCCCGCGCCGGCCAGTGCGTCAGCGTCCGGGTACGAATGCCTCTTGTCCAGTCACTCCGCGACTGCGACGGCAACCAACAGCTGTTCAGAGGAGGTCGTCGGGGGTGATCGGCAGTTCGCGGAGGCGTTTTCCGGTGGCGTGGTGGACGGCGTTGGCAAGCGCGGGTGCGATGCCGACGAGGCCGACCTCGCCGACGCCTTTGGTGCCGGTCGGGGTGGCGTGGTCGGGTTCGCCGACGAAGACCACGTCGAGTTCGGGTACGTCGGCGTTCACGGCGACGAGGTAGTCGGCGAGCGTGGCGTTGGTGACGCGTCCGGTGCGCGGGTCGGTGGCGGTGTCCTCGTAGAGGGTCATGCCGATGCCGCCGACGATGCCGCCGATGATCTGGCTCCTGGCGGTCTTCGCGTTGAGGATGCGGCCGCCGTCGATGGCGGAGACCACCCGCGTGACCCGGACGAGGCCGAGGTCGGCGTCGACGCGGACTTCCGCGAACGTCGCGCCGTACGCGCCGGCGAGGGACATCCCCAGTTCGGTGGCGGACGGCGGCGTGCTGTTCCCGTTCGCCGTGAGTTCGGACAGCCCGTGCCGGGCGAGGATGTCGGCGTACGGCTCCCCGCGGTCGGGGCGGCCCGCGAGGTGGAGCCGCCCACCGGTGGACTCCACGTCGTCGGGGGACGCGCCCCGCAGAGGCGAGTCGGTGTCGCCGCGCGCGAGTCCCGCGAACGAGCGCATCAGTTGCCGGCAGGCGTTGTGAACCGCGTTGCCCAGCGCGCCGGTCAGGCCGGAGCCGCCCGCCATCATCGAGTGCGGCATGTCCGAGTCGCCCAGGTCGAAGCGGACCACGTCCAGGGGCAGACCCAGTTCCTCGGCGGCGAGTTGGGCCATCACGGTGTACGTGCCTGTCCCGATGTCGGTCGCCGCGCTGCGCACCAGCGCGCTGCCGTCGCTGTGGATGGTGGCCTGCGCCGTGCAGGGCTGCGCGAAGTAGGGAAACAGGGCGCTCGCCATGCCGTAGCCGATGAGCCAGTTCCCCTCGCGCATGGAGCGCGGTTCGGGGTTGCGGTCGGACCAGCCGAAGCGGCGGGCGCCGGCCTCGTAGCACTCCAGGAGCGCCTTGCCCGACCAGGGCAGTCCGTTGCGCGGATCGACGTCCGTGTGGTTGCGCGACCGCAGCTCCAGGGGGTCCATGCGCAGCGTCCAGGCCAGTTCGTCGAGCGCCGACTCCAACGCGAAGTTGCCCTGTGCCGCGGCCGGGGCGCGCATGGATGTCGGCAGGGCGATGTTGAGCCGCGCCTGCCGGTCCCGTGTGGTCACGTGGGGGCACTGGTAGGCGAAGGCGGTTCCCGAGGCGAACGGCTCGTAGTCGCTGCCCTCCATGCTCAGGGAGCTGAGGCTGCGGTGGTCGAGGGCGATCAGTTCGCCGTCGCGAGTGGCGCCGACGGCCAGCCACTGCACGCCGCTGGGGCGGTGCCCGACGGAGGTGAACATCTGCGGCCGGGTCAGGACCAGCTTGACCGGGCGGTTGAGCATACGCGCGGCCATGGCGGTCAGGATCACGTGCGGCCACACGCGCAGCGCGGCGCCGAAGCCCCCACCGACGTACGGGACCAGCACCCGCACCGAGCTCTCCGGGATGCCGAAGACCGTGGCGAGGGTGGTGCGGACCATCGACGGCCACTGGCTGGTGTCGTGGACGGTGAGGGTGTCGCCCTCCCACACGGCCAGGGTGGCGAACAGCCCGAGCGGGTTGTGGGTGTTGTCCGCCGTGGTGTACGTGGCCCGGAGGGTCACCTCCGCCCTCCGCAGCGCCGCGGCGGCGTCGCCGCGTGAGTGGTCCGTCCCCCACGGGTCCGCGAGTTGTTCGGCCCGGGGGTCCTGGAGGTCCAGCAGCGGCTCCGAGGCCTCGTAGTCGGCCCGCACCAGCCGTGCCGCGGCGGCGGCCTGCTCCGGGGTCTCGGCCACCACGAAGGCGATGTGCTGTCCGTGGTGGAGGATCCGGTCGCTCCGCAGCGGTGAGGGCGTCGGCTCCCCGAGCACCGTCGCCGGTCCCGTGGCGACCTCGGGGGCGTTCTCGTGGGTCAGGACCGAGAGCACGCCCGGGGACTGCTCGGCCGCCCCGGTGTGCATGCGGACGATCCGGCCCGCGGCGACGGTGCTCTGCACCACGGCGCCGTAGGCCTGGCCGGGGACGCTGAAGTCCATGGGGTACGGGGCGGTGCCGGTGACCTTGCGCGGGCCGTCGACCCGGTTGATGCCCGCGCCGACCAGCGGCCTGCTCTCGACGGTGCTCATGCGGTCACTCCTGCGCTCCCGAGACGGTCTGCAACTGGCGCACCAGGGTGCGCCGGGCGAGCGGCACCTTGAACGCCGTGCCCGGGACGGTCCACGCATCGCGCATCGTGGCCCCGGCCGCGTCCTGGAACGTGGCCGTCGTGGCCGGCGCTCCGGTCAGCACGTGCTCGGCCTCGTAGGCCCGCCAGGGCTTCGACCCGACCCCGCCGAGCCCGATACGGGCCTGGCGGATCGTGCCGCCGTGCATGACGAGCAGCACCGCGGCCGAGGTGAGGGCGAACTCGTACGACGCCCGCTCGCGGACCTTGAGGTAGCCCGACCGGGCGGTCGGCGGCGGCAGCGGGATCTCGATCTCGGTGATCAGCTCGGCGTGCTCCAGCACGTTCTCCCGCTCGGGGCTTTCGTCGGCCGTCAGGTAGAACTCCGTCAGCGGCACCGTGCGACGCCGGTAGACCCCCTGGACGTGCACGACCGCGTCGAGCGCCGCCAGGGCGACGGCGAGGTCGGAGGCGTGCAGCGCGATGCACCGCTCGCTCACGCCGAGCACGGCGTGCATACGTGCCACGCCCTGCACCGCGGCGCAGCCGGAACCCGGTGCGCGCTTGTTGCACTCGGCGACCGTCGGGTCGCGGAAGTAGCGGCAGCGGGTGCGCTGCAGCAGGTTGCCCCCGATGGTGGCCATGTTCCGCAGCTGCACCGACGCGCCCTGCAGCAGGGACTCGCGCATCATGGGCAGCCGCTCGGCCACCGTGGCGTCGGCTGCCAGCTCCTCCATGCTGGCGAGCGCCCCCACGTGGAGGCGGTCGCCGCGGCGCTCTATGCCGTGCAGCGGAAGCCGGGTGATGTCGATCAGCCGCGGCGGCTCCAGGACCCCGTCCTTCATCAGGTCCAGTTGCGTCGTGCCGCCCGCCAGGCAGGACGCCGCCGGGTCGTCAGCCAGCAGCTGCACCGCCTCCTGGGTGTTGGTGGCCCGGACGTAGTCAAAGGCGCGCATCGGGACCTCTTGCGGACGCCGCCTCGCGTATCGCGGCCACGATGTTGGGATAGGCGCCGCAACGGCACAGGTTGCCGCTCATGAACTCCCGGATCTCCTCGTCGGAGCCGGCCCGGCCCTCGGCGATCAGCGCCACCGCGGACATGATCTGTCCCGGCGTGCAGAAGCCGCACTGGAAGCCGTCGTGCTCCATGAACGCCCGCTGCACCGGATGCGGTCCGCCGGCGCCGGAGACGCCCTCGATGGTGGTGATCGCCCGGCCCTCGGCCTGGGCCGCCAGGGTCAGGCAGGCGAGCACCCTCCTGCCGTCGAGGTGGACCGTGCACGCGCCGCAGGCACCCTGGTCGCATCCCTTCTTCGTGCCCACCAGGCCCAGCCGGTCCCGCAGGGCGTCCAGCAGGGTGACCCGGGTGTCCAGGCGCAGGGTGTGCGACCGGCCGTTCACGGTGAGCGTCACGACCCGCTCGGTGACCGCGGGACGGCCGTCCGCGTCCCGTTCGCTCGCCACGTCCCTCATCGCGTCCTCCTCCGGACGGGTCGGATACGACTCGTGCCCCAGGTGGGGGCGGATCCGGTGAGTGGGTCCCTCAGGCGCCACGAAAGGCGGGAATCGACCTTTTCATGCCAATACATCCGCCTTTCTCCTCAATATACGCCGAACGGGTGTACCGGCACGGGGTGCCGGCTCGTCTCCACACCGCCCTCTCCCAAGACGCCTGTGCCGATGGCCCAGCGAGACGGGGGCGAGCGTCCGGGGCACCGGACGGTGAAGCCGGCCGCCTCGGTGTCCAGGGTCGTGGTGCCGTCCTTCGCGGTGACCAGGACGGCGACGTGCCAGGTACCGCGCGGGGACGACTTGGCGTCGGCGTCGGTGACCCGGGCGGTGTAGGTGCAGCGCACGGTGTCCTGCCCGGCGGGCTTGCAGACGGCCGACTCCGTGGCGGTCAGGTCCGCGGCGGTCGGCCTCCTCTCGGCGAAGGACGACTGCTGCGGCCAGGCCAGCACCTTCACGCTCCTGACACCGGAGGACTCCATGACGTCGGTGACGAAGACCAGCGAGCCGTCGCGGTGCCGTCGGGGGCGGAGCAGCGGGCGGTGAAGAACTCCCCAGGCGGCGGAACCACCGCAGGTGAGCGGACGCGCGCAGGGTTACTGGCCCGGCTCGACCCAGGCGGTCGCACTGGGTCTTGGCGGCCGGCCGCACCTCGTGTCACTTTCGCCAGAACAGGTGGTGTGTCACGCCGCTCGGGCTGGGTACGACCTCCAGGTGGAACCGGTCGAGCAGTTCCTCGGGTGACTCCCAGAGCCGTAGTCCGGATCCGAGCTTCACCGGCGAGACCGCCACATGCATGGTGTCGACGAGGTCGGCGTCGAGGAACTGCCGGATGGTGGTAACCCCGCCGCCGAGTCGGACGTCCTTGCCCAGCGCCGCCTCCCGCGCCTGCTCGAGGACCGCGGCCGGGTCGCCGTCGACGAAGTGGAACGTGGTGTCGGAGAGCGTGAACGACGGACGCTTGTGATGAGTCATGACGAACACCGGGGTGCGGAACGGGGGCTCGTCACCCCACCAGCCGCGCCACTCGTGGCCCTGCCAGGGCCCGCGCTGGGGTCCGAACTTGTTGCGGCCCATGATCTCGGCACCGATGTTGCGCGCGTAGTCCCGCGTGAAGTAGTCGTCGAGGCCCCGGCTCCCTCCGGGATCGGTGCGCATGGGCCAGCTCGCCGTGGCGCCGGCCCATGCGAACAGCCTCCCGGGATCGACGTGGCCGAACGGACTCTCAAGGCTCTGGTCCTCACCGGCGCCGATGCCGTCACTCGAGACGCTGAAGTTCTGGACCCTCAATAGCTGAGCCACGGATTCCTCCTGTGTTGTCGGACAACAATGTTGAGACTCTCCGAGCCGGAAAAACTCATCGCTGCGTCCATGACCGGCCAGAATTCCGTCATCCGGCAGACGGCTCAGCTCGGCCCTGACAACCAGGCGAACGGCGAAGTCCTCCGTGCTGTCGACCCCGCCTGGACGTCCTCGGCGGTGACGGGCCGCTGGAAGGCGTGCGGTGGGAGATGGAAAGGGAGTCCGTGGAGTTCGGGCGGCCGCAGGTCACGCTCGTCGGTGATCAGTTGTGGCTGTACTGAAGGGCCACCCTCAGATCCACCAGGGATGGGATCGTGTTCGATCGTGGCCGAGAAGTTTCCGGATCAACAAGAGCGTGCCCGCGGCGATCAGGGCCATCCCCGTAAGGATCAAAACCACCCCGATGGCGATCAGAAACGTCCCGACAAGGACCAGAAGCGCCCCAATCAAGACCAAGAGCGTCCCGATGATGAGGAGAAAGATCGCGAGGACGGTCACGGTTGTCTCCTGTCCTCCCTCCCGCTCTGACTCCTTCCCCGCTCCCGTGCAAACACTCTGCTTCACGATCACCAACGGCTTGAACAAGGTCGGCCCACTGGGTTGGTACATGCGGGTGTTCGTGTACGCGTCCTGTCGGAGCCTACGGGCGCTGCGGCGGCAGCACTTGTACCTGGTCCGGCCGCCCGGAACTGCACCGCCTCACGGCTGACCAACGGATCCCGTGACGTCCCAGACCGACGTGACCGTGCGCGTCGACTGGTCCCGGCGGGGCTCATGCCTCGGCGGGATGGACGTCGTGGGCGCCGACGGGCCGGCCGTACGAGGTCCGGCCGCCGACCACTCACAGCTCGTCGCGGAACTTCCGCGGTCCGACGAGCGTCCGTCCCTCCACGTGCGGCACCGCGCGACCGCTCAGCCACCGCACCGTGGTCCGGTGCTACCCGCTCGCGCCCGCCCGGTCCGCCTTGTCCTCCTCGACCTGCGCCTTCGCGGGGTCCAGGAGCCGGGACAGGAAGTGCCGGGTGCGCTCATGAGCCGGGTTTCCGATGACCCGGTCCGGTGTGCCGTCCTCGACGATCACCCCGCCGTCCATGAAGACGACCCGGTCGGCGACCTCCCGCGCGAAACTCATCTCATGGGTGACGACCATCATCGTCATGCCCTCGTCGGCGAGCATGCGCATCACGGCGAGGACGTCGCCCACCAGCTCGGGGTCGAGCGCGGAGGTCGGCTCGTCGAAGAGCATCACCTCGGGGCCCATGGCGAGCGCGCGGGCGATGGCGACGCGCTGCTGCTGACCGCCGGAGAGCGAGGCGGGATAGGCGTCCGCCTTCTCGGACAGGCCCACACGCTCCAGGTTCTCCGCGGCGATCTCCGCGGCCCGCGCCTTGCCCCGGCCGAGGACCCGGCGCTGCGGCAGCGTGAGGTTCTCGGTCACCGTCAGGTGCGGGAAGAGGTTGAACTGCTGGAACACCATGCCGATACGGCGGCGTACGGCGTCGATGTCCACATCGGGGTCGGTCACCTCGGTGCCGCCGACGAAGACCTGCCCCTTTGAGGGCTCCTCCAGGAGGTTCACGCAGCGCAGCAGGGTCGACTTGCCGGAGCCGGAGGGCCCGATGACACAGACCACCTCGCCCTGGCCGATCTCCAGGTCGATGCCGCGCAGCACCTCGTTGTCCCCGAAGGACTTGTGCAGGCCGCGGACGAGTACCTCGGGGACAGCGCTCACTTGACGGCTCCCTGGGTCTTGGCCTCCATACGGCGCACGACGAATCCGAGCGGGATCGTGACCAGCAGATAGCACAGGCCCGCGACCAGGATCGGCGTGGAGTTGGCGGTCTGGCTGGCCAGGTCCCGGCCGAACTTGGACAGTTCGCGCTCCTCCAGCGTGACGCCGAGGAACAGCACCAGCGAGGAGTCCTTGAAGAGCAGGACCAGTTCGTTGGTGAGCGGCGGGAGAATGATGCGGAACGCCTGCGGAACGATGATGGAGACCATGGCCCGGGCCGGCGAGAAGCCCAGCGAACGGGCCGCCTCCATCTGCCCCTTGGGCACGGCCTGGATGCCGGCGCGGATCGTCTCCGCCATGTACGCGGCCGAGACCAGTCCGAGCGCGAGGGCCACCTTGCCGTACGTTCCCCCGATGATCTCCGTGCCGGGGAAGGCCAGCGGCACGGCCACACCGACGAAGATGAAGATCAGCAGGGCGGGCAGACCGCGGAAGATCTCGATGTAGACCCCGGCGACCCAGCGGTAGGGGCCCACGGAGGACAGCCGCATCAGCGCGATGACCATGCCGAGGACCAGGCCGACGACGAAGCCGGTCACGGTGAACAGCACGGTGTTCTTCAGCGCCAGGGTGATGACGTCCGGGAACATCCGCCGCGCGATGTCCGCCTGGGCGAACTGGTTCCCCAGCCGGCCCCAGTCGGCCGTGACCGCGAAGGCGATCACGGCGGCGACGAAGACGGCGTACTGGACGCCGCGCGAGAGGGCACGCCGCCGGCTCCTGGTCAGACGCCTTCTTCGGGTCCGGCCCTCGGCGCCGGCGGTGCGGATGGCGTCGCTCATGAGGCGGACGGCGAGGCGGCGGACGGGGTGTACGGGCCGATCCACTGCTCGTACAGCTTCTGGTAGGTGCCGTCGGCCTTCGCGTTCTTGATCGCCTTGTTGACCGCGGCGACGAGTGCGGAGTTGCCCTTCTTCACCGTGAAGCCGTACTGCTCACCGGTGTCGAGGTTGCCGACCACCTTGAAGGCGTCGGCGTTGGCCTTGTCCTTGAGCCAGCCCTGGACCACCGGGTAGTCGATGACGACCGCCTGGACCTGTCCGGTACGCAGGCCGTTGAGGACGGCGTCGGAGGACTCGAAGGAGACGGGGTCGAAGCCCTGCCCCCGCACGTAGTCCTCCCCGGTGGTCTGCGCCTGGGCGCCGAGCTTTTTGCCCTTGGCCCTCACATCGGCCAGGGACGTGATGCCGCTCTTCTTGTCGACCAGGACGGCCTGCGTGGCGTCGAAGTACGGGTCGGAGAAGTCGACGTTCTTCTTGCGCTCGGCGGTGATGGTCATGCCCGCGGCGGCCAGATCGCACTCGCCGGAGTTGAGGAACGCGCCGGTCTTGAAGTTCTCGAAAGGCGTGTCGAGGATCTGCTGCTTCACCCCGAGGTCCTTGGCGACCAGGTCGATCAGGGAGACGTCGAAGCCCTGGACCTTGCCGTCGATCTCCGACTGGAAGGGCGGGTACGGCAGGTGCGTGCAGGTCGTGAGCCGGCCCGCCTTGACGAGGTCGACCCCGCCGTCGGCCGACTTGCCCGCGCCGCCGCTGCCGCTTGACGTGCAGCCTGCCACGAGCACCGCTCCGGCTGTCGCGGTGATGGCGGCCAGGATGCGGACCCGGCGTCCGAGGAGCGTGTTCACGGGGGGACCTCTCTGTGGGGGACGTGCGGATGCAGACTATAAGAAGATCTTTGACCCCCTCAAACAAACCTGAGGCGCAGATGATTCCGTGCCCGCACCGCCGTCACCTTGTGCGCGAGCCGCACCGGTCGACTCGCGAAGGCGCCACGTCCGCGGCCACTCAGTCGAGACAGAACTCGTTGCCCTCGATGTCCTGCATCACGAGGCACGACTCGTTGAAGCCATCGGCGAGCAGCAGTTGCACGCGAACCGCGCCGAGCGCGATCAGCCGTGCGCACTCGGCCTCGAGCGCGGCCACGCGTTCCTCACCCACGAGCCCGGTGCCGACCCGCACGTCAAGGTGCAGCCGGTTCTTGACGGCCTTCCCTTCGGGAACGCGCTGGAAGTACAGCCGCGGGCCCACACCCGAGGGATCGACGCATGCGAACCCTGAACCCTGACGTTCAGGAGGCAGAGTGCGTTCGAAATCGGTCCAAGTGGCGAACCCCTCCGGTGGCGGCGGTACGACGTACCCCAGCACCTCGCACCAGAAGCGAGCGACGCGCTCGGGTTGTGCACAGTCGAAGGTGACCTGGAACTGCTTGATCGACGCCATCGGCCCATCGTATGGGCGCACTTGATCGGCGCTCCATGGATTAAGCCCTGGCGGACTTCGGGAGGGCGCACCCCGTTTTGCCCGCCGGCGGGCATTGACGGCCGTAGTGCTTACGCCTGCCTTGCCCTCACTCGCGCGGCGGACACGTGCCCGTCGTGACGGGTCCCGAGGAGATGCACATGATACGCGGCGACCCCTGCGCGGCACGGCGGCGTTCGCCGAATACGCCTGCGCCGCGGCGGATTTGGTGGTGCCCAAGCCCGAGCGTCTGTCGCCGTACAGATCGCGGCCTGCCTGGACGCGGAGGTCACCGGGGTGTGCAGCGCCGGCAGCACCGAAATGGTGGAGTCACTGGGCGCCGCGCACGTCATCGACTACGCCCGCGAGGACTTCACCGACGGTCGTGCCCGCTACGACGTGATTCTGGACAACGTGGGCAGCCTTCCGCCGGGTCGACTGCGCCGGGCGCTCACTCCGATCGGGATCCTGGTGGCCAACGGAGGCGGCTCACCCGGCCGGGTGTTCGGGGCGATCGGCTCCATGCTGAAGCTGGCCGCGGCCAACGCGGTCACCCGGCACAGCCTGCGTCCGATCACCCGGCGACCCCGGACGGTCCGGCCCATGAGGACCTGCTCGCCGTGACCGCGCTCATCGAGGCCGGTCAGGTCGCTCCCGTGGTCGGCCGGACCTGCTCCCTGGCCGATACGGCCGAGGCCATGCGCCATGTGGAGGAGGGCCACCCCCGCGGCAAGACCGTGATCACTGTGCGCTGACGTACGGGCCGCCGGTCCTGCTCGGCCCCCGGTTCCACCGCACCGGCCGGCGGCAAGGTGCCCCAGGGCCGGGCCGTCCCGTATGCGGAAGCGCTGGTTCGGGGTGCTGCGGGGGTGTTCAGGCCAGGGGGCTGTCCGAGAGGCCGGCCAGCAGGTGCGCGGGGTCGTCGTAGACCGCGCCCGCCCCGGCCTGTTCCAGGTCGGCGCGCGGGATGCCGCCACACAGGACGGCGACGCAGCGAACCCCGGCCCGGCTGCCGGCCTGCATGTCCCACACGGTGTCGCCCACGAACACGGCCCGCTCGGCGGGGACCCCGGCCAGTTCGAGGGCGTGCGCGACCGGCTCGGGTGCCGGCTTGCCTTGTTCGACGTCGTCGGAACTGGCCGTGGCGGCGATGGCCTCGTCCGCGTCGATGGCGCGGCGCAGCGCGCTCAGTTCGGGGCCGCTCGCCGAGGTGGCGAGGAGCACTGTCCAGTCGTTCCGGTGCAGTTGCCGGAGCAGCCGCCCGGCGTCCTTAAGTGCCGGCAGCCTGTCGAAGTACTGGGCGTACAGGGCGGTGTGGGCGGCGCTGAGCCGGCTGTCCTGCTCCTTGTCGCGGTCCTCGCCGAGCAGGTGGGCGATCAGATCGGTGGAGCCGAGCCCGACCGAGCGATGGATGGCGTGCATGGGCACCCGGTGCCCTGCCTGCCGGAAGGCCTCCCACCAGGTGGTGACGTGGAGGTGGTTGGTGTCGACGAGTGTTCCGTCGACGTCGAAGACGGCGGCACGGTCCATCCGGGGGTCCCTTTTCGTATGAGAGTCGAACGGATGAGAGGCACGGGCACCGGGTCAGGTGCCCGCCACACCGGGCGGCGTCCGGCGCTCCCGGGTCATGTCCAGCAACTGGTACCCGGTCACGTGGTCACCACGCGCTCCGGGGGCGTTCCGCACTCGTCCGGGTCTGTCGTCGCCTCCACCTCCTCAAAGGGTTCCGCGGCGCCACCGGGGGACCGCATCACCCGGGGCCCCGTGTGACCCGTCCGACAGCCCTGCCGGTTTGCCCGGATCGCCGTCGGGTACTGCGGTGGGTCGTCCGAGCCGATCCGCCCCGTAGGAGGCCGGCCATGTCCGCTCCCGCCGCACCCGTCCCGAAGGTCGCCGTGATCACCGGTGCCGACTCCGGTATCGGCCGGGCCACCGCCGTACGCCTGGCGCAGGAGGGGATGGACATCGGCATCACCTGGCACAGCGACGACAAGGGCGCAAGGGCGACCGCCGAGGAGGTCCGCGGCGCGGGCCGCCGGGCGGCACTCGCCCGGATGGACCTGACCCGCCCGCCCGCCGCCGCGGAGGTACTGGACGAGCTGTGCGACGAGCTCGGCCGGCTCGACGTGCTGGTCAACAATGCCGGCATCGGCACGGCCACGCCCTTCGTCGACCTCGCCCCGGACGACGTGCGACGTGTGCTGGACGTGGACCTGGTCGGGCCGCTGCTGTGCGGGCAGCAGGCGGCGCGCCGCATGATCGGGCAGGGCCACGGCGGCCGGATCGTCAACGTCACCTCCGTGCACGAGCACCAGCCGCGTGTCGGCGCCGGACCGTACTGCGCGGCCAAGGCCGGCCTCGGCCTGCTGACCCAGGTCATGGCCCTGGAACTCGCCGAGCACGGCATCACCGTCAACGCGGTCGCGCCCGGCGAGATCGCCACGCCCATGACCGGCCAGGAGGACACGGACGTGCACACCGAGCGGCGTCCCGGGGTGCCTCTCGGGCGGCCCGGTGACGCCCGCGAGGTCGCCGCCGTGATCGCCTTCCTCGCGGGTCCCGACTCCTCCTACGTCACGGGCGCGTCCTGGAGCGTCGACGGCGGCATGCTGCGCATGGGCCCCATGGCCGGCTCGCACCTGGAGGGCGACGACTGGAGGCGCCCCTGAGCGGGCGACCGGCGGGGGGATCGCTGCAGCGCCGCGGTCCAGCCGCCGTCGACCGTCAGGGTGCGGCCGGTGATGCGGGACGCGCCCGGGAGGACAGGAGGACGACTGCGTCGGACGCGCCTCATCTCTTCCCGTGGTGAGCGGCGCGTGCTCCTCTCGTTACGCCGGACGGAATGCTTGACTTCGGAACAACACAGGGCATCTCGTGACTACTCGTATCAAGGTGCGTGAATATGCAGGCAGGTCGAGCAGCATCCCCGTACCCCTGGACCGACGAGTTCGAGGCCGTCGTCCGCGAGATCGTCGGACCGCTCGCCGACGACGTGGACCGGGCCGGCCGCTTCCCGAGCGAGGGGGTCCGGGCACTGGGCGAGGCCGGCCTGCTGGCCCTGCTCCTGTCGCGGGACAGCGGCGGGGCGGGCGCGGGACTGCGCGAAGGCGCGCAGGTGATCGAGCGGCTCGCGGGTGCCTGCGGGTCGACGGCCATGGTGCTGCTGATGCACTACTCGGCCATGAGCGTCCTGGACCGGTACGCCCCGGACGACGTGCGGCGTGACATCGCCGCGGGCCGTCATCTGAGCACCCTGGCGTTCTCCGAGCGGGGTTCCCGCAGCCACTTCTGGGCCCCGGTGGGCACGGCCACGCCCGACGGGGCCGACACGGTGTACCTGGACGCGCAGAAGTCGTGGGTCACCTCGGCCGGCCAGGCCGACAGCTACGTCTGGTCGAGCAGGCCGGTCCAGGAGGACGGCGTGATGTCGCTGTGGCTGGTGCCCGGTGGCAGCGCCGGGCTCGAAGTGCGCGGCGAGTACGACGGGTTCGGGCTGCGCGGCAACGCCTCCAGCCCCATGTCCGCCAAAGCGGTCCGCGTCCCCCGGACCGCACTGCTGGGAGCCGACGGGGAAGGGCTGACCACGGCTCTGGAGGTGGTGCTGCCGTGCTTCCTGGTACTCAGCGCGGCCTTCTCGCTCGGTGTGACCGAAGCCCTGCTCGGCCTCACCGCCACACACCTTCGCGACACGCGGCTGGAGCACCTGGAGCAGACGCTCGCGCAGCAGCCGCTGACGCGCCACCAGTTCGCACAACTGCGGCTGCGCGCCGACTCGTTGCGCGCGATGATGGGGGAGACGCTCACCGCGCTGGAGAGCGGACGCCCGGAGGCGACGCTGCGGGTCCTGCAGATCAAGGCCCTCGCCGCCGAGACCGCCGCCGCAGTCGCGGACGGTGCGATGCGGCTGTGCGGCGGCTCCGCCTTCCGCCGTGAGACGGGCCTCGAACGGCGCTTCCGCGACGCGCTCGCGGCCCGTGTGATGGCACCGACCACCGAAGCCCTGCACGACTTCTGCGGCCGCACGGAACTGGGCCTGCCGCTCTTCGAGGAGGCCCGATGAGAGAGCTGGTGCTCGGCGCCGTCGCGTACGACCCCAAGGTCGTGACCATCTGGTCCGGATTCCGGTCGTGGCTGCGCGCGCGGGACCTGCCCTTCGACTTCGTGCTCCACTCCCATTACGAGCGGCAGACCCGCGACCTGGTCGACGGGCGGATCGACGCCGCCTGGCACTCACCGCTGGCCTGGCTGCGTACCCGTCGGCTGGCCGCCACGGCCGGGACGGTGGTGAGACCGCTCGTCATGCGGGACACGGACCGCGACCTGACCTCCGTGGTCGTGGTCCGGTGCGACAGCACACTCCGCTCGCCGGCCGACCTCAAGGGCAAGGCCGTTGCCGTCGGCGCGGTCGACTCGCCCCAGGCGACCCTGATCCCGCTGCGTCACCTGGCCGACCTCGGCCTGGTCGCGGGCACCGACTTCGAGGTACGCCGCCACGACACCGGAGTGGGCCTGCACGGCGACCACATCGGCGGCGAACGGGACGCGGCACGCGCCCTGATGGCGGGAGCGGCGGACGCCGCCTGCATGATCGACGCCAACCACCTGCTGTTCGCGCAGGAGGGCACCCTCCCGCCCGGCAGCACACGCCTGCTGACGCGTACCCCGCCCTACGACCACTGTCTCCTGGCGGCGGGACCATCCCTGGACACGGAACTCGGGGAGCGGTTCACGGAACTCCTGCTGGCCATGTCCTACGACGATCCCGAAGTCCGCCGGCTCCTGGACCTGGAGGGGCTCACCCGGTGGGTGCCCGGGCGGGAGACCGGTTTCGGCCCGCTGACCGCGGCGGTCGACGCGACGGGTTTCTACGACCCGAGCGGCCGGATCACCGCGGACGGCTACCGGCCATGACCCCCGGCACGAACGTGGTCGACCTCGGGGCGCTCGGCTTCGAGCAGGGCGCCCACCTGCTGCTGGACCGCGCCTTGCGGCAGGCGCCGCACGGCAGCCGGATCGAGGTCCTCGGCACGGACCCGGCACTGCTGCCGCACCTGGCCGTCTGGTGCCGCCATGAAGGGCACGAGCTTCGGACCGCCGAGCCGGGGGAGGCACCGGTGGTGGCGCGCCTGCGGGCGGGGCCTGCCGCGGGTGCCCGTCTCAAGGCCGCGCAACGCGCCGGTGGCCCGTCCGCCGCGCAGATCGCCGAGCGGGCGCCCCTGCACTGGGGCCTCGCGGCACGCGGGGCGCTGGTGGAGGCGGGCGGCCCTGAGGTGCCCTTCACGGTGGTCGACCGGGACATCGCGTGGGCGGACCTCGCACCGCGCCTGTACCAGCAGGCCGCCGCCTCACAGTGGGACCCGCAGAGTGCGGTGGAATGGGATGCCGACTTCACCCTGCCCGGCGAGATCGAGGCCGCCGTCGTCCAGGTGATGACATACCTCGTGGAGAACGAACAGGCCGCCCTCGTGGTGCCGGCGCGGCTGCTGGTCCAGGTCCATCCCCACTTCCGCGAGGTGCTCCAACTGCTCGCGGTCCAGGCCGCCGACGAGGCCCGGCACGTGGAGGTCTTCACCCGGCGGGCGTTGCTGCGGGGCGGCTCGATGGGCACCTCCTCGGTGGGTGGCAGGGCGTCGCTCGCGACCCTGCTGACCGAGCCGGACTTCTCCATCGCGTCCTTCCTGCTCTCCGTGCTCGGGGAGGGCAGCTTCCTCAGCCTCCTGGCGTTCCTGGAGCGGCACGCCCCCGACCCGGTCACCCGCCGCGTCAGCCGTCTGGTCCGCCAGGACGAGGCGCGGCACGTGGCGTTCGGGGTCGGGCACCTGGAGCACCGCGCCACGGCCGACCCGCTGCTGCACGACCGGCTGCGGGCCGCGGTGGAGCGGCGGCACGACGCGCTGATCGGGACGGCGGGACTCAACCGGGACGTCTTCGACTCCCTGGTGCTGCTGGCTGCCGGCTCCTTCGAGCCGCAGGACATCGCACGCGGCTGGCAGGCGGTGCGACGGCTGCGGACCGAGATGGACGAGGGACGCCGCCACCGCCTGTCCCGTCTGGGCTTCTCCGACGGCGATGCGGCCGCCCTGTCCGCACTGCACACCCGCAACTTCATGTGACGCGCGCTCCACCGAGCCGGGCCGGCCGCACCCACGGGGGAGGTGGTGGTGCGCATGCTCGCGTCGACCGTGAATCCCTCGGACGAGGTGACCGTCTCGGGTGCCTACGGCTCGCGGACGTCGTTCCCCATGGTTCCGGGGTTCGAGGGCGTCGGTGTGATCGACGCTGCCGGCCCGGGAGTGCCTGCTGCGGCGGTGGGCCGGCGTGTCCTGCCGCTGGGGTTTGCCGGGGCCTGGCAGCAGTACAGGAGACTCGACTACTCCTGGTGTGTCCCGGTGCCGGACGACCTTCCCGACGAGGTCGCCTGCTTCGCCTGCATCAACCCCTTGACGGCCGTCATGATGGTCGAGCGGTTCTGCCGGCCGGGCGTGCGGAACGTGGTGGTCACTGCGGCGACATCGGCCATCGGCCGACACCTGGCGGAACTCCTGACCGATCGTGGAGTCGCACCGGTCGGGATCGTGCGCGGAACGCCGGGCCGGACGGTGGCCGAGCCGTCCCGGTGGCGGGCAGTGATCCGGACGAACGAGCCCGGGTGGCGCGAAGAATTGCGGTCGGTGATCGGACCTCAAGGCGTCGATGCGGCCTTCGACTGCTGCGGTGGCGGCATGGGCGAAGAGGTGTTCACTCTGACGGCCCGCGGCGGCGCGTTCGTCCACTACGGCCTGCTGTCGGGAGCGCCGCTCTCGGCGGAGTGCCTCACCGGCCGCAAAGACGTACGAGTGGAACTCTTCCGCCTGCGCGACACCGTTCACAAGGAGGGCGGACGGCACCTGTCCGGGCTGTTCGCACCGGTTTTCGAGAGCCTGCGCCGCGGACGCCTGCGCACGGCCGTCGGTGAACGCATCGGGCTCAGCGAACTCACCGGCCACCTCGAAAGCCGGCAAGCGGCCCCGCGGGGAAGATCCTCATCGACCCGCAGAGGTGACCACCGCCGGGGACCCGGCCGGCCAGAGATCTGCCGGGACCTCGCGGAGCCGAGTCCACGGCCGGCGAGGTTCCCATCGAAACTCTTCGGCGTCCGCTCGCACCCGGCCCGAAGCTTGGTGACTGATCACCTCAGCCGGGCGCGACGCGGCGGATCGCCAGCACGTCCAAGCGACGCGTCTTCGCGTCGGACGGCGCGCACACCAGGTGATCGCCGACCGGTGGGCCGGGATTCGGCTGCTCACCGTGCGACGCGGCCTCGACGAAGGCCTGGAGGCGTTCACCGCAGCGGCGGTAGAACCGCAGTTGGGTGCGACGGCCGAACAGCCGCCACCCGAGAAGAGTGATCCGGTCCAGGGTGGGGGCGCCCTGCGAATGGCAGGAGATCACGAACTGCACCTGTCCCGTGTTCTGCTGCTTGACCACCTCGTAGGTGACCTTGCCGCGCTCCAGGTGGCCCTCCAGGGTCTCGTAGGCCCATCCCCAGGCGCGTTCCGCGTTGTTCCGTTTCTCGTTCACCACCTCGGTGACGCGCACACCGCAGTAGAAGCGCAGGCCGTGGAACCGGGCCTCGAGGAGCATGTTCCTGCCGAGGAGGGGTGCGGCCGGGTCGTAGAGTGCCCGGACGATCTCCGGCGGGGAGAACTCGTAGTCGCGGACCAGATGGCAGGCGTGCTCCCACGGTCCTCCCGGCTCCGGAGCGCCAGGTCGCTCCATGGGCAGCGGGATGCTGTAGGTGTCGATGTTCCAGTACGGGCGGCGTACCTCGTCAGGTGAGTAGTTGACGGGGGACTTCGCGAGCCTTCTCCACACCTGTACGGCGTCGAGCCGCCCGAAGACCGCGTCACCCATTGCGATCACTCGAATTCTTGAAGTGACTCGCCGATCAGCCACAGCGTCGGTGGCCACAGGCCCACGAACAGGGCACGCCGCTCGGCGTTCCCGCGCTGATCCTGGTCGACCGTCTTCGCGCGCACCCACAACGTCAGGCAGAGACCGATCGCCCCGACGGAGGCCAACTGCAGGTGTGCACGGCGTACGCCCGCCCGATGCAGGAGCCGGACCACCATGTGGACCTCCCGGGTTCGCCCACTTACGGCGTCACACTTTGTCACCGCCTGTACGGCAAGGTATACACATATTTATACCTGTTTCCAACGTTTTGCCCGGCTGAAAGGGGGCGCGGATGTCGGGACCGGCCTGCCCTCGGATTCTCGCCGTGCTGGCGCGGTGGCTCCTGGGCACGGTGCTGGTCACCTGGCGCTACCTGTGGGAGACGACCCCCCTCCACCGCGGTGGCGACGCGCCGGGTGATGACAGCGACCGCCCGCCCCGGCTGCCCTTGGAAGCGATCGACGACCGGGTGCAACGAGCCGAGGACGGCTGGGGCCTCCTGTGCCACCGCCTCTTCCAGGTGCGCATCGCTGCCGCCGACCTCGACGCCGGCCGGCTCATCGAAGGGGTGTGCCGCGACTTCAAGCGCTTCGTCCCCTCGGAGGTGGTCGACATCCGTACCGGTGAGCTGCGCGCTCAAGGCCTCGACGTCGCGGACGAGCTGCTGGTGGAGATGCCGGGCCCCTGGAACGGCCCCGTCAGGGTCGTCCGCCGCGACGTGGATTGCCTGCGCCTGGCGACCCTGCGCGGCCACATGGAGGCCGGACAGGTGCAGTTCCGGGCGCGACAGGACGACGACCTGCTGGTGTTCGAGATCGAGCTGTGGGCCTGCGCCGCCAGCCGCTTGGTGCACCTGCTCTATGCGCACCTGCGTCTGGCGAAGGAGATTCAGCTCAACATGTGGGTCCGGTTCTGTCTGTCCGCCGTCACGGCCTCCGGCGGACGACTGGTCGACGGAGTGCACATCCGCACCCGCTGGCTCGACCGTCCGGGCGCGGCACCGGGCCGCCCGAGGCAGCGGACCGGAACAACTCTTCTTGCGCGGCCCGGACTCACCGCTCGCCACCTGGCCGGAGCGGTCCGTGCGGCGGGCGTGAGGCGGGACCGGCGTCGGAGAAACGGCCGGTGACGGACAGCCCCCTCAAGGACCGGACCGTCGTGGTGACCGGAGCCGCGCGCGGGCTGGGCGCGGCACTCGCGCGGGAACTGGCCCGGCGCGGAGCGCGCCTGGCTCTCCTCGGTCATGAGGAGCCTGAACTGCGTGCACTGGCGGCATCCCTGCCCGCCACGGCGCTGGCGGTCGCCGTCGACGTAACCGACAGCACCGCGCTGGACGATGCGGCAGGCGAGGTCCGCCGCCACCTGGGCCGGCCGTCGGTGGTCGTGGCGAACGCGGGGATCGCCGAAGGAGGCCCCTTCGCGACATCGGATGCCGCCTCCTGGCGTCGAATCATCGATGTGAACCTCACGGGCAGTGCTCACACGGCACGCACCTTCCTGCCCGACCTGGTCGCAACGTCCGGCTACTTTCTGCAGGTGGCCTCGCTGGCGTCACTCGGCGCCACCCCGATGCTGAGCGCCTACTGCGCCTCCAAGGCAGGCGTGGAGGCCTTCGCCCACGCGCTGCAGGCGGAAGTGGCCCACGAGGGAGTCGCCGTGGGCATCGCCTATCCCGGCTGGACGGACACCGACATGATCCGCGAGGCCGAACAGTTCACGGCCATGCGTCAATTGCGCACCCACATGCCCCCGCCCGCGGCCACCATCCACCCGGCCGACGTGGTCGCCGCCCGACTCGTGCGAGCGGTGGAGCGCCGCCGCGGCGCCGTCTACGTGCCGTCGTGGCTGCGCGCCCTTCAGGCGGTGCGCTCAGCCCTGCCCCCCGTCGTGCTGCGAGTGTCCCGCCACGCACTGCTTCACCTGGACACTGGGCGGCCGTTGCGCGCCACGGGCCCACTGGGCGCCGGTGGACGAGCCGACCACGGTCGCTGACCTGGCGGAAGCACCGCCCCAACGGCCTCTCGGGTCACCCTAGGAACGGGTACAGCGGCCGGTCGGCCGCTCGACGGGAGGGCGGCACTGGAGGGGGAAGTCGGCCGCGCTCGTGCTCAGGTAGCGGCCGATGCACGCGTTGGCCGTGGTTCTGCCGCGCGCGGCGCAGAAGGCCAGTGCGGAGTGTCCGTCGGTGAAGGGGCCCGGGGCGTGGATCACCCAGTAGCCCGGGCGCAATGACGCGTAGTCGTCGCTGCGGAGCACCTCCGCCTCGGGCACCGACCGCCGGATCGTGGCGAGCCGTTTGTCACGGTCGGCGGTGCCGGCGCCGACGGGATCGGAGTAGAGCTGGGCGATCCAGCGGCCGTCAGGCGGGGGAGGCTGTTCGGCCGGGGCGGCCGACCGCGTCGCTTCAGCGGTTGTCCGTCCCGTCGGATCCGTCGTCGCGCCCGATGCCGCGTCTTTCGTCCGGGCCGCCGGAGTCTCCGCAGTCCGCTCGGGCACGGAACTCACCGCGGTGGTCGCCGGCTGAGTGGACGTCATGCCCGGCGAGGTGCCCACCGCACTGCTCGCCCCGTCCGTCTCCGGACCGCGAAGTGTGAGCACCAGCGCGGTCGTCACGGCCGTGGCGGCCGCCAGCACCGTCGCGGTGACCGCGATGACGGCCGGTGTCCGATTCCGCGGAAGGCCAGGTGCGAGGGCGGATCCGGGGGTGTCCACCCGGGTGGACGGATACCGGGGAGGAAGCGCCGCAGCCGGCGGCACCGACGCGGTGACCGTCGGCCGCTCCCAGTGGGGCGCCGATCCGGACTCAACCCGCGCGAGCATCGCGTCCAGCCGCTCGGCGTCCGGGCGGGCCGCCGGGTCGCGTACCAGCAGAGCCTGGAGCACGGGGGCAAGGGCGCCGGAGCGCACCGGCGGCGGCACGGGTTCTTCCAGCACCGCGGCGAGGGCGGCGAGTGTCGTGGCACGCCGCAGCGGGCTGATGCCCTCGACGCTCACATACAGCAGCAGGCCGAGCGACCACAGGTCGGACGCGGGGTCGTCGTCGTGGCCGCGGATGCGCTCGGGAGCGATGTACTCGGGGGATCCGACGAGTTCGTCCGTCGCTGTCAGCGAGGCCGAGCCGCGCATCCCCGCGATGCCGAAGTCGGTGAGCACGGCCGGTCCGTCGGCGCGCAGCAGAACGTTGGCGGGTTTGACGTCCCGGTGATGGATGCCGACCGCATGGGCGGCCCGCAACGCGGACAGCACCGGACGTCCCAGGCCGGCCGCCTCCACGGGCGTCAGCGGGCCGACCGAGAGCCGTTCCTGGAGGGAGGGCCCTGGCACCAGCTCCATCACGAGCCACGGGTGAGGATCCGCATCGACGATGTGATGGATGGTCACGACGTTCGGGTGATTGAGCCGGGCCAGCGCCCGCGCTTCGCGCAGCACGCGCTCACGCGAGACGTCAGACACCTCCGCGTCCGACCGCACGGCCTTGAGCGCGACCTCCCGCTGCAGCACCGTGTCCTGCGCCCGCCACACCGTGCCCATTCCGCCGCTTCCGAGCCGTTCGATCAGCTGGAAGCGTCCGTCCACGAGATCTTCCCCCGCACCCATGCGCAACAGATCAGGGACTGTGTGAGATCACGTAGGCGGTTGAGGCGGCTCGCTCGTCGACCTGGTGGACATCGTGGTTCTCACCCGTGGCGCGCGTTGCAGACGGTTGTACCCTGGGTCGAGTGGGTTGTGCCCCCGCACCGTGTGACCGCTGCCAACCCGAGGAGGTGACGGGATGAGTCCCTGCAGTAGTAGTCCCAGCTCCCATTCCGTTGCACCCGGGGCGCCCGGCGGCCACCGCGCCGTCCTCTGACGGCCGCCTCGACTCGAAGGGCGAAACGCCGGGCGGTGATCGTGTTCGCCGCCGGCGCGCCTCGGGTGCCGATCAGGCGGAGGTGCGTCATGACGATCACCATCACCCTGCCCCGTTTCCCTGTTCCCGAGGTGGCCGAGCGTGGTCTGCGGCAGTTGCGGCCGGTCGCCGAACCGGCGGTGCTCGCCCTGGCCGACGCGTGTGGCGTCGGGATGCCGGTGAGCCTGCTGTGGCTCGGCGTCAAGCTCGCCCGGTCGTCCACGCAGAGCTGATCGACGAGCTGATCGACAGCGCGGCCCGTGGGAGGCATACGGTGAACGGTCCGCAGGAAGAAGCACGCCTGGCGGTTCGCCGCGCGAGGCAACGGCTGACCGAGGACGCGGCCGCCCTGATGGCCGCGTCGGGGGAAGCCGCCGAGATCGGGATGGAGACGCGTGCGGAAGAGCTCCGACGTGCCGTCCTCGTTGCCTGGAGCACCGGCGTCGCGCCCGAGGACATTGCCCAGGACGCCGGCGTGGAGCTCCGTGTGATCCGCGGCTGGGCCGTCCCAGGCCGTACACGTCCTGGCTCTTGATTGCGTCAAGACCTGGTCAACAAGTTGCGTAGACGTGCAGGTCGACGATGATGCCCCTGATCATCAACGACCAGAGCGGACAGTCCGTCCTGCGCTCACTTACCGCCTACGACCGCTGACCCTTGGGACCGATCATCTGGTTGGACGGTGCCAGGGTGCGCAGGACATCGAACTCGTTGCCCTCGGGATCGGCCATGACCACCCAGCTCCGGCCGGGGCCCTGGCCCACGTCCACCTTGGCGGCGCCCAGGCCGAGCAGCCTGGCCACCTCGTCGTCGGTACTGCCGTCGATCGGGCTGACGTCGAGGTGGAGCCGGTTCTTCACGGTCTTGCCCTCGGACACCCGGATGAACACCAGAGTGGGCGGCATCTGGTGGGCCCGGACCTCCTCGACGGTCGGCACCCAGGAGCCGATCTCGACCTTGCCCTCGCTCCGGTCGATCACCTTGAAGCCCAGGACCGCGCACCAGAAGGCCGCGAGCCCCTCCGGATCGTGGCAGTCGACAACCAACTCGGTGAACCTACTGGTCATTACTCCCCCAGACAGTACGAACGGGGGCTCAGCCTATGGGGCCGCGCCACCCGTCCGGCCAGTCGGGGATCATTATGGCTGAGTCGGCAGTGCTGCGGGAGGCGCTCGGGCCTGAGCTGTACGAGGCCGTACTGGCCGTCCGCCGCGCGGAGGCGGAGCTGTTCGCGACGTTCACCGACGCGGACGTCATCGAGGCCGTCCGCCGGCGGTTGACTGGCTACTCCTCGGGCTCCCAGGCGATCAGCTGCTCGAACACCTGCTGGTCGCCCTCGATCTTCAGGTCGCTCAGCGTGAGGCGGCCCCAGACGAAGAGGAGCAGTTGCTCGGCCGTGCCCGTGGCCGAAGCGGAGGCGGGCGCGGCGTCGTCCGTGAGGGGTGCGGGCCAGGCGCCGGTGCTGTCCAGCGCGAGGAGCCACGAGCGGCCCTCGGTGGCGTGGTAGTGGATGGTGGCGGCCTCGTGCGGCCAGGCCGCCGGGGTGGAGTTGCAGGTGTCGAGAAACTCGGCCACGCCGTCGATCGCGACGTCCGCCGGCATCGGCCGCACGGCGCCTGCGGCGAGCTGGGCGTCGTAGGTGTGCACCAGCACCTCGTGCACCCGGCGCCGGGCAACGCCCCAGGCATTCGCCGGCGATACGCCGGCGCCCCACCACGCCCAGCACTCGCGCTCCGGGCCGGCCTCGCGCAGCGCACTCAGCAGCAGCTCGTTCGACTCGGCGTACCAGGCCAGCAGCGCCTCGAGCTCGCGCGGCACCTCCGCGGCATCCTTGGCCGGCGGAGCCTCGGCCGGGCCCGCGGCGACGATCGCGGCCCACCAGCGCTGGCCCGTACCCAGGTGCTGCACCAGCTCGAACAACGTCCACTCGGGGCAGGACGGCACCGGCGCGTCAAGGCTGGGCGCGGCGGCAACCGCACTCCGGAACGCGGCTGACCGCTCGTCGATCAGTTGCAGCAGGGCGGAATACTCAAGACTTTCTGTCACATCGCTTACCTATCAACCCGGCTCAGCCGACCGCACCCTATTTTCCAGGCCGTCGGCTGCGGGAGTTCGAGCACCTGATAGAAAGCCTGGTCGTAGCCATATACCCTTCCTGGCCGGCTCGTTGGACGAGTCATGGGGAAGGGGAACGCTCCTCCGTGGATGGTGCCGGATGACCTGTGTAGGGAAGTCGGCTCCAGTGGTGTCGTGGCGCCCCCTGATGTACGGGGTACCGCGTGTTGTGTGGATCCGCCCTGTCGGCGATCCGCCGCAGCGACGGGGGAGCCCGAACCCGTGTGCGAACTGTGCGGCTATGGTGCTCGCATGGCTCAACCTACCCTCATAACCACCAGGAACCGCCTGCGACCTGCCCAGTTGACCACGGGCACCAGGCCCGGGCTCGTAACTGGAGGCCTGCGATGAACCGGCCTGTGCGGGCGATTGCTGTCTTCTGCGGCCTGCTGATGCTGGCTCTGCTGGTTCGGGCGAACTGGCTGCAATACGTGAATGCCGAGGAACTGGCGTCGGACACGCACAATCGCCGGGTGCTGATCGAACGGTTCGCCTCTCCACGGGGTGACATCATCGTCGGTGGCGAGGCGGTGACCGGGGCCGAGGCGGTCGCGGGCAGGGAACTCAAGTACAAGCGCACCTACGTCAACGGTCCGATGTACGCGCCGGTGACCGGATTCGCTTCGCAGGCACAGGGCATGTCGCTGCTGGAGAAGACCTACGACGGAATCCTGTCGGGGCAGGACGACCGGCTGGCGTTCCAGCACTTCCTGGACGTGGCGACGGGCAAGGAACGTGGCACAGGGTCCGTGGTGACCACGATCGACCCGCGGGCGCAGAAGGCGGCGTACAAGGGACTGACCGGTCTGAAGGGTGCGCGGGGGGCCGTGGTCGCTCTGGATCCGAAGACCGGGAAGGTGCTGGCCCTTGCGTCGGCGCCGTCCTACGATCCGTCGGTGTTCGCGGGCAACACCTTCAAGGAGTCCGACAGGTTCCTGGCGCTGGACAAGGACAAGCGCAAGCCGCTGGCGAACCGGCCGCTGAGGGAGACCTATCCGCCCGGATCCACATTCAAGATCCTCACGGCTGCCGCGGCCCTGGAGCACGGCATCGTCTCGGACATCGACGCTCCGAGCGGGGCGGTGTCCCCCTACCCGCTGCCCCAGTCGACGAACCGGATCGGCAGCGAGGCCGGCGACGCGATCTGCGGCAACGCTTCCATGAAGACCGCGATGCAGTACTCCTGCAACAACGTCTTCCTCGACGCCGCCGCCAAGCTGGGGGAGGACCGGATGCGCGAGACGGCGGAGAAGTTCGGGTTCAACGAGGACGTCTACTCACCGGACTTCGCAGACCTGCGCGCCACGAAGAGCATCTATCCGCAGGACCTGGACAAGCCAGGAACCGCTCTGACCGGCATGGGGCAAGGCAGCCTCACCAGCACTCCCATGCAGATGGCCATGGTCACCGCGGCACTGGCCAACGACGGCAAGCTCATGCAGCCCTACATCGTCGACGAGATCCGGGGGCCGGATCTCAGCGCTCTGGAGAAGGCTGCGCCGGCCGTCATGAGCCAGGCCGTCTCCGCCGACACCGCGCACAAGGTGCAGCAGATGATGGAGCACACTGCCAAGGAAGGCAGCGCCCAGCGCGCGCTGATCGACGGCATCGTGGTCGGCGGCAAGACCGGCACAGCGCAGCGAGGCGTGAACGTCGCCGACGAAGTGCCTTACGGCTGGTTCGTCTCCTACGGCAAAAAGCCCGACGGCGCCTCGGTTGCCGTCGCCGTCTTCATCGACCCCACCGACATGGACATCTCCCGCCAGGACATCTCCGGCGGCCGACTCGGTGCTCCCATCGCCCGCAGCGTCATGATGGCCGTACTGCGGTAGTAGCGGGCTTGCAGCAGGCGGCGCCAAGGTTCCAGAAGGGACCTGGGCGCCGCCAGGGCCGGCCACGGGAAGCCGCGGCCTTGGCGCTACGTGAGCAGTCGCTCCACCAGCAGCAGGACACCGGTCACGATCATCGCGGCTCCCGAGAAACGGGTCACTGCTGAGGCGACGGCAGGACGTGCTCGCAGCACCCGTCGCGCGGCGGTGCCCACGCCTGTGTAGACGACGGCGCAGTTCGCGGTGTGCACCAGGCCCAGCACAGCGATCTGAGCCATGAGCGGCCAACTCGCGCCACGGGCGACGAACTGTGGCAGGAGGGCCAGGAACAGCAGCAGAGCCTTCGGGTTGAGCCCGCTGATGCCCGCGCCCCTGGCGGCCCGTCCCAGCCAGGAGCCGACGCTCTCGTCCTCGGCCGCCTGGGGCGTCGACGGGGATGTCACGGTGGTGATTCCAAGGCAGACGAGGTACACCGCGCCGACGGCGGTCAGCACGGTCAGCACCAGTGGTGAGCGGGCCACCAGCGCAGCCACACCCGCCGCGACCACAAGGGTCAGTACCACGTAGCCGGCCAGCAGTCCGCCGACGGCGGGCACGATCGTCCGATGCCGCAGTCCAGCCGTGATCGCGTAGGCCCAGTCCGCGCCCGGGACGAGCACCAGCAGCAAAGACACCGTCCAGAAGGCCGTGACACCGGCGATCGCCATCTTCTCACCTCGCTAGCTGCGCCGGTCCGCACGAGGTCCCGGCTTCCTGAAGGGAAGGCTAGACGGGCTTGCGCGGAAGGTGCTTCCAATCTCTTTCCGGTCTCCGCGGAAGTGTGGAAGAGTCTTCCTCATGGACGACGTCGACCGGAGAATCCTTGCCGAGCTGCAGCAGGACGGACGTTTGACCCTCACCGAACTCGCCGAGCGGGTCCGCCTGAGCATGTCCCCCTGCCACCGCCGTCTCCGTGCCCTGGAACGCTCCGGCGCGATCGCCGGCTACCACGCCCGGCTCGACGCCGCCGCTCTCGGCCTGACCTTCGAGTCGCTGGTTTTCGTCACCATGCGCTATGAGGACCGCGAGACCGTCGCGGCCTTCGAGGCGGCCGTCGCCGGCATTCCCCACGTCATCCAGGCCCAGCGGCTGTTCGGCGACCCCGACTACCTCCTGCGTGTCGTCGCCCGTGACCTGGAGGCGTACCGGCAGCTCTACGACGAGCGTCTCGCCACCCTGCCCGGTGTCCAGCGCCTCAGCTCCACTCTTGTCATGGCGGACGTCGTCTCAGCCCGCCCTCTGCCCCTGTGACACGCGAGTGCCGCAACCACGCGAGCAGACTTGGGGTGAAAGCGGCGCCAGGCTCGGGTGAAAGGCTGAGCAGTAGGGCGGCATGACACCACGACCGGAAGGACGGAGGTGGCGGGCGTGGCTCTGCCGGACGGCGACGAATGGCTCACCGGGATCCTCAGTGAGGGCCACATGCGCGGCTTCGATCAGCTGCCCGCGCTGGTGGCCAGGCATGCGGCTCGGGCGGGGATGAGCGATGCGCGCGTCTTCCTTCCGGACCTGCGCCGGAAGCTGCTGCGGGAGGTCACGGCCAGGGCCTCGACGCCGGCGCCGGTGGTGAGACCTACGACGTCGACGGCACCCTGCCGGGCCGGGCGTTCGCCGGCAGCCAACTCCTGCCGGGCGGCGACGAGGAGCCGCGCCGGTGGTGGGTGCCGATCCTTGGCGGCACCGAGCGGCTCGGCGTGCTGCGGGTCGATCTCGCCCCGGGAGCCGGGCCCGAGCGAGCAGCCGTGCTGGCCTCGCTGGTCGCGCTGCTGCTGACGAGTAAACGTCCGCACAGTGATTCCTACGCCCGTCTGGTGCGCACCGAGGCGATGAACGTGGCCGCCGAGATGCAGTGGAACCTGATGCCTCCGTTGTGCTTCGCCAACGACGCCGTGACAATCGTGGCGGCAGTGGAGCCCGCCTACGCGATCGGTGGTGACGCCTTCGACTACGCGGTCGCAGGCGACCAGATACACCTGGCGGTCTGGGACGCCGTGAGACACGACAGCCGCGCCGGACTGACGGCCAACCTCGCGGTCGCGGCCTGTCGTAACCAGCGCCGCCAGGGCAGCGACCTGGTGGCCACCGGTGAGAAGGTCGAGGAAGTCCTGGTCGAGCACTTCGGCCACAGCACCTATGTCACCGCCGTCCTCGCCCGTCTTGACTCCACCACCGGAGTCCTGTCCTGGAGCAACCGCGGCCACCCGGCGCCAGTCCTGATCAGAGGCGGGCGGTGGATCACCACGTTGAGTTGTCCACCCTCGCACCCGCTGGGGACCGAACTGGACGTTCCCGCCACCCTCTGCCGCGAGCAACTGGAACCCGGAGACCGCATCGTGCTCTACACCGACGGCGTCACAGAGGCACGAGACCGTTGCGGCCATGAGTTCGGCCTGGACGGCCTCACCGACTTCATCGTCCGCCACCACGCCGACGGCCTGCCGTTCTCCGAGACGATGCGACGTTTGATGCACGCGATAGTGGACCACCACGCCGGGCAGCCGGCCGACGACGCCACCGTGCTCTGCCTGGAATGGCTGGGGCCCAGCCGCAACACCGAGCTTCGCCCTCGAGAGAACTCAACCCCTGTCCCGATCGATCAGGAATAGAGAAGCGCGACGCCCAGGGCCGCCTCTAATCTGGCCGTCATGAACGTCACCATTCACGCGACTTCCCTCCCGCACGACGACCCG
Organism: Streptomyces sp. NPDC087787; assembly: GCF_044743035.1. Classification (NCBI taxonomy): domain Bacteria; kingdom Bacillati; phylum Actinomycetota; class Actinomycetes; order Kitasatosporales; family Streptomycetaceae; genus Streptomyces; species Streptomyces sp. NPDC087787. Next base: position 69,600 of record NZ_JBIUVQ010000026.1, on the reverse strand, counting down.
GATGCGTCGCTCGCCTTCTACCGCGACGTCCTCGGCTTCGAGGTCCGCAGCGACGTCGGGCAGGGGAAGATGCGCTGGATCACGGTCGGCCCGGCCGGTCAGCCCGACACGTCGATCCTTCTGGCGCCGCCGGCTGCCGACCCGGGAATCACCGAAGACGAACGCCGCACCATCACCGAGATGATGGCCAAGGGCACCTACGGCTGGATCCTGCTGGCCACCCCGGACCTCGACGCCACGTTCGAGAGGGTGCAGGCCGGGGACACCGAGGTCGTGCAGGAGCCGACCGAGCAGCCGTACGGTATCCGCGACTGTGCCTTCCGCGACCCTGCGGGCAACCTCGTCCGCATCCAGGAGCTTCGCTGAGTCGTGCGGGTGCCGATGAGCCCGTGCGGTCCGGCAGCGCCGCCGCCCGTGAGGAACGCGGCGGCGCACCACCGCCGAGGTGCCGGCCTTTCCGGCCGCCCGCACCGGGGCACTCGTGGACGTCGATGAAAGACGAAAAAGGGGGAGTGTGCCCATGTGCCGGCCCGAGTGGCGGCGAGCACGCGTCCAGGCGCAGCGCCTGGCCGATCTCGCGCGGCTGCGCCGCGTCCGGGACCGGATCGACAGGGAGTACGCGCAGCCGCTGAACGTGGAGGCGCTCGCCCGGGACGTGAACATGTCCGCCGGGCACCTGAGCCGGTCGTTCCGGGCAGCCTACGGTGAGTCACCGTACGCGTACCTGATGACGCGTCGCATCGAGCGCGCGACGGCGCTTCTGCGGCGGGGCGACCTCAGCGTCACCGAGGTCTGCTTCGCGGTCGGCTGCGCGTCGCTGGGCACGTTCACCACCCGCTTCACCGAGCTCGTCGGCATGCCGCCCGGGGCCTTCCGACGGCAGGCGGCGGAGCTGGCCGGTCATGCCGGTGCTGTGGGCGCGTCCCACGACGGGGGTTCTGCGATCACGGTGGAGGGGATGCCGGCGTGTGTGGCGAAGCAAGTGACAAGACCGGTCAGGAATCGAGAAGCGCCGGCTCGCGACCAGCCCCTAGCGTGATGGTCATGGCAACCACGACTTCCCCCGCATCCACCACGTCCATCGCCTCCGTCATCCTCGAGGTGGCCGACCCCGAGGCTGCCCACCGCTTCTACACCGCCTTCGGAGTGGACACGTACGTAAGCCTGCGGGCGTCCGAGGAACACTCCACCGGATTCCGCGGCTTCACCCTGGCGCTCACGGTGGCCCGGCCGGCCACCGTCGACGGCTTCATCGACGCCGCCATCGACGCGGGCGCCACGGTGCTGAAGTCCGCCGCGAAGTCGCTGTGGGGCTACGGCGGCGTCGTCCAGGCCCCGGACGGGACGATCTGGAAGGTGGCGACCTCGGCGAAGAAGGACACCGGCCCGGCCACTCGCGAGATCGACGAGGTCGTCCTCCTGCTCGGCGTCGAGGACGTGAAGGTCAGCAAGCAGTTCTACGCCGGCCGCGGTCTGACCGTGGCCAGAAGCTTCGGCGGCAAGTACGCCGAGTTCGCCTCCGGCGACTCCAGCCCCGTCAAGCTGGCGCTGTACAAGCGCCGCGGCCTGGCCAAGGATCTCGGCGTCTTCGACGACGGCACCGGCTCCCACCGCGTCGTCCTCGGCACCGCCGCCGACCCTTTCACCGATCCGGACGGATTCACCTGGGAGACCGCCGGGTCAGCCGCCCCCGAGGCGCCCACGGCGCCCGCATCGTCCTGACGCCGGATCGGCGAACCTCAGGATCTCCGACGCGTCGGGCCAGGCCTGGTGGACGGCGAAGGGCATGTCGAGTGCGGCGTAGCAAGGGCCGGCCTCGGGGGAGGCGCTGTCGACCAGGGGCTCGGCCAGGGACTCGACCACGAGGGTGGCGTAGTCGCTGACGACGTCGCCCGCCCGCTGCATGGGTAGGCGTCTTACCCGGTTGCCGTCGCGGAGATCGCGGGCAGTGCCGCGCATACCTGGACTCGGTCAGTGGTCACGCTCGCGTTCCTCGGGAAACTCGTCGCCGTACATCGGCAGGCCGCTCAGGGACTGCTCGCGGGTGGCTTCCACCTCGATCACGTCCCAGTGCTCGGCGAGGACACCGTTCTCGAGGCGGAGGAAGTCGACGGCGATCCACGGGGCGGGCTGGCCGCGCCCGGAGAACCGGCCACGCACCATGACCATGTCCCCCTCGGCCATGATCAGTTCGCATTCGTGCCGCAGATCCGCCGGGAAGCTCCTCACGAGGTCGAAGAGACCCTCGCGGCCGGGTGCGATGTGGGCGCTGTGCTGGATGTAGCCGGGGGACCAGAACCGCTCGGCGGCGGCGTAGTCCCGCTTGTTGAACAGCGCGTCGAACGCTTCGCGGACGATGGCCTTGTTCCTGTCCTCGACGGTGCTCATGAGGTGGTCACCCTCTGTCTGGTTCTTGTGGAGGCGGGGTGTCTCGTTGATGCTTCCCACGGTCCGGGCCAGTGGCGTCCGCCGATGCGGTACTGCGCCAAGAGCCCGAGGGCCGCGGCTGCGACGACGGCGCCGTAGCCGAGGACGGTCCCGAGCAGACTGGCCGGAGCGACCTGGGGCCCGCGCTGACGGCCGGAATGCCGAAGCTCAGGTAGGCGACCAGGCAGACGGATGGGAACAGCCCGCCCTCCGGTGCGGCACCTCGATCTCGATGAAGGCCGTCGCCCCGTTCGGCAGGCCGCTGCGGAGGCCCGGCAGGTCCCGGACGATGGTGGGCACGAGTCCCATGAACAGACCGCCCAGGATCCACGCGGCCAGTTCGGTGAAGGCGATGCCCGACGGGCGCGGGCAGTTCGGCCGCCCCGACCGCCCCCTGCAGGACCAGTAGCGAGCGGCGGGCGTCGACGGCCGTCGGTGCCGCGTCCGCCTGGCGGAAGACATCGTTGAAGACTGGGTGGAGCAGGTTGGGTCCGTCGATAAATGCCTCGACATCGGTCGCGGTGATCGGGGACGCTTCGCTCGATGACCAGAATCGACGACACGCCGCCCGCGTGGGACGAGCGCACCCAGCTCACCACGTTCCTCGACTACGCACGTGACACCGCCCGCGCCAAGTGCGATGGCGTCTCTGCGGAGAACGCACGCAAGGCACTCCTGCCGGGCTCACCGCTGATGACCATGAGCGGAGTGATCAACCACCTCCGCTGGGTCGAGTACTACTGGTTCCAAGTGGTCTTCCTCGGCGAGGAAGACCGGGGCCCCTGGACCGACGAGGACCCCGACCGCGAGATGCGTATCGCCGTCGACTTCCCGCTCACGCAGTTGCTCGACGAATACGCTGAACAGAGCGCCGACCACCGTGAACTGGTCGCCGGGAACGCCCTGGACAAGCAGGCCCAGCGAGCCGTCCGCGACGGCCTCCACGTCGATCTGCGCTGGATCCTCCTCCACCTCACCGAGGAGACGGCCCGCCACAATGGCCACCTGGACATCCTGCGCGAGATGCTCGACGGCACGACCGGCGACTAGGACCTCTCGTTTGGATCAGGCCGGATCAGGAAGCGGGGTCTGGTGCCGTGCCTCGCAACGCCGCGAGGTGCGGTGCCAGGGCCCGCGAGCCCGGCATGATCCAAACGAGAGGCCCTAGACCCGGCGGAGATCATGGCCGGAGCCAGAGTCGGATCGAGGCGACGGCGACGGTGCCGTGGAAGATGTAGCCGCGCTTGGGAGCTGCGCGGCGAGCAGGGCGATCAGCTCGTCGCGCCAGCGGCGGACGGTGGACTCGGACAGGTTGTTGCCGCCGGCCATGTCGGCCAGGCGCTGGTCGTGCCACAGCACGGTCAGGACGATCACCGCGATCCTTCCGGGCGGCAGGATCCGCCACCAGGACCGAATCATCTTCAGATGACGTCGCAGCAGACCGGCGAGGTGGCTGACGGTGCGCGTGGACAGCGGTGAACGGCACTGGTAATTGAGACAGCAGGAGCTCTCGGCAGGCTCTTCGGTTCTCGTCACGCAGCCTCAACGGCACCTGAAGGAACCCCAGTTACGCCACATCTCACCGGCTCCGACGTGGCAGGGTGGCCTTTGGATCCGTGCCGGTGTCTGCTGGAGCCGTTGGACAAGAGGCGGGGCACGGTTGGAGGCGTGAGTGAAGGGCCCTGATATGTCCCGCCGTGAGCGTCTGGCCGCCCATGGCGCCGTTTCCACGTCGCTGGCGCTGCGCAGTGACCGCAGCCTGCGTGAGTTCGTGGACGCCGGCGCTCCGCTGGGGTCGGGCATCGGCGGGAAAACGGTCCTGCTGGAGGTCGAGGGAACTCGGGTCTTCGTCAAGCAGGTACGGCTGACCGATCTGGAGCGACGGCCGGAGCATGTCCACTCCACCGCGGATCCCTTCGGACTCCCGGCCTTCTGTCACTACGGCATCGGTACCATCGGCGGCCCGGGGTTCGGGGCTTGGCGGGAGTTGGCCGTGCACACCATGACGACGAACTGGGTGGTCGCGGGAGACTACGAGGGCTTTCCCCTGATGTACCACTGGCGAGTGATCCCAGACTCCGGACAGCCGCTGCCCGGGGAACTGGCCGATGTGGATCGAGCTGTCGCCTACTGGGGAGGCGGATCAGCGGTTCGCCGGCGGATCGAAGCCCTCCAGCAGTCCACGGCAAGCCTTGTGCTGTTTCTGGAGTACATCCCGCAGAACCTGCATGACTGGCTGGGCGTCCAGATCGGGGCCGGCGACGAGGCGGCCGAGCGGGCATGCGCCATGGTCGACGACGAGCTGAAAGCCGGCATCTCGTTCATGAACGCCCGCGGGCTCCTGCACTTCGACGCCCACTTCGAGAACATCCTCACCAACGGCCGACAGCTCTTCTTCACCGACTACGGCCTCGCGATCTCCTCACGCTTCGACCTCACACGGGACGAGGCCGACTTCTTCGACCAGCACCGCGCCTACGACCGGTGCTACGCCGTCACCCACCTGGTGAACTGGCTGGCCGTCGCTCTCTACGGACACACACCGAAAGAACGCGAGGCGTTTGTGAATGCGTGCGCCCAAGGGATGCCCCCGGAGGGGGTTCCCGCGTCGGTCGCGGCGCTTCTTGTCCGTTACGCACCGGTCGCCGCGGTGATGGGCAACTTCTATCGCGCGTTTCAGCAGGAGAGCCGAGCAGCTCCCCATCCGCTGGCGGCGATCTGTCGGATGGGGCGAAGTACGTGATCAGCAGCAGCAAGTCACAGACGGGTGGTGAACCGGCCGTCGGGTAGCTTCCGCAGCCAGCCGCGGTCGACGCGTCTGACCAGCTTTCCGCGCGGCGGTTCCAGCTCGGCCCGGACATTGACGTCCACTCCCAGCATCTCGCCGACCTGCCGAGCCATGACCGGTCCGGCGGCCTGCTGCACACCGCGAGAATGCGCTGGTAGTCCGGCGGAAGCAAGCTCTCCTCCACATCGGCCTTCCGATCGCCACGGCGGCAGCGTCTTTGATGTGACGGCCCAGGCGAGAGCCCCGTAGACGGCCCGGATGCCGTGCTACTGCGCCAGGTCGGCGAGCCGGCTCAGCTGCTCGGCGGCGAGGTCGTCGTCGTTCAGAGCGAGCGGGGAGACGCTGGAGCAGACGAGGACGGTGTCCGCGCAGAGCCGCCGCACGCCCTCGAGCTTGTGCCGGGCAGAACGCCGCACGTCACCCCGATGTCCTGGCCGCCCAACGACGCGAACGCGTCCGCGTCCGCAGCGAGAAAACCATCCGCCGGACTGACCGGCCATCGTGTGACCGGTCAGTCCGGCAAGGCCGGGCGGGTCAGTTGTACGCGCCGACCTCTTTCGGGCCGTAGAGGGCCGCGGCCTCTCCCGTGATCAAGGCCCAGTAGCGGTCCCCGAAAGACCAGTGCCACCACTCCGTTGGATAGTTCACCAGCCCTGCAGCCGTGAGTACCGCACCCAGCAACTTCCGGTTTGCGCGGGCCTCCTCGCTGATGTTGGCCGCATGGGTGTAGCAGGCACCCACGCTCTCCTCCGGGTCCGCATTCATGCGCGTGCCCAGATCCAGTTCCTGCCCGCCGGCGTCGGCCAGAGTGAGGTCGACGGCCGCACCAGCGCTGTGCGGCGCGATGTCAGGTGGTGACACATACCGGCTCGCCGCCGAGTGGATCTGCTCGGCGGACCAATCGAGGTGGGTAGCCCGCAGCTGCTCGGCGTACTCCTCGAAGTACTGCCGCTGAACAGAAGGAGGCCGGTACCCCTCGACGAACAGCAGCCGCAGGCCCTGCGGAAGCATCGCCTGGGCTTTGATCAGCCGTTCCAGCACGCCTTTTCGCACATACGCGAAGGCATCTGCCGGCCCCTGCTCGCGTGTATCGACCAGCAACGAGTCGCCGCGTCGGACGTCCACAAGACGTTCACCGCACTCGGCGACAGGTATGGCAGCGACCTTCGGATCCGACATCAACACGATCTGAGTCATGACGCGATCATCCCGCAGGGCTCAACCCGGCGAACGCAAATCCGTCGTCAAGGACATCCCGATGGAGCGGAAGCTTCTGAGGATGTTCGAGTAGAGAGCTGCGATGCCTGCGGCGAAGCGGATCTGCTGAGGCCCCCGCATAGAGTGCGGTCCGCGATGACGCCGGTCCCCGTACACGACCACGGGCATGGGGACCCGCGGCCTCCGGGAGGGTCAGTCACGCTCGGTTGCCCGTGGCTACCCGATAGGCTATTCCATAGAACCATGGAAAAAAGGGAAGGGATCATGGCGTCCAAGGAGTCGAAGGCGCAGCTGTACGAGGCGTTTGCAGCCAGCGGGAAGGCTCTGGCCAGCGGGAAGCGCCTGGAACTGCTCGACCTGCTCGCCCAGGGCGAGCGCACTGTCGACGCGCTCTCCAAGGCGGCGGGCCTGAACCTGACCACCGCCTCCTCCCACCTGCAGACCCTCAAGCAGGCCGGGTTCGTCGCCACCCGCCGCGAGGGCGTACGCATCCACTACCGGATCGCCGGAGACGACGTCGCCCAGCTGCTCGCGCTGCTGCGCAAGGTCGCCGAAACCCACCAGGCCGCCGTCCCCACCGCCCGCGACGCCTACCTCGGCGACGGCGCCGAACCGGAGGTCACCCGCGAGGAGCTGACCGCCCGCGCGGACGCCGGACAGCTGGTCCTGCTGGACGTGCGTCCCCTGGAGGAGTACGAGGCCGGGCACATCCCCGGCGCCGTCTGCATCCCCGTCGAGGAACTCGCCGGTCGCATCGGCGAACTCCCCGAAGACGCCGACGTCGTGGTCTACTGCCGCGGCGAATACTGCGCCCTGGCCTACGACGCCGTCCGGCTCCTGAGCGACTACGGCCGCCGCGCCATCCGCCTCAACGACGGCATGCTCGAATGGCGCCTGGCCGAGATGCCCGTCGTCGCCGGAGCCCTGGCGTGACCCACCGGACCCCGCCGCCGCATCCAGGCCTTGCCAACGGCCCCGTCTACCTCGACTACAACGCCACCACCCCCGTGGACCCCCGCGTCGCCGACGCCATGTTCCCCTACCTGACCACCCACTTCGGCAACCCCTCCAGTACCCACCCCTACGCCGCCGAGCCCCGTCGCGCCCTCGCGGCAGCGCGTGCCCAGGTCGCCGGCCTCATCGGCGCCCGACCCGGCGAGATCGTCTTCACCGCCTCCGGCTCCGAGGCCGACCTCCTCGCTCTGCGCGGCGCCGTCCTCGCATCCCGCCGCCCCCGCCCCCACGTCATCACCCAGGCGACCGAGCACCCCGCCGTCCTGGCCACCTGCCAGGCCCTCACGCGCCTGCATGGCGCGCGCGTCACCGTGCTGCCCGTCGACCATGACGGCGTGCTCGACCCCGCCGCGCTCGCCGAGGCCCTCGATGAGGACACCGTCCTGGTTTCCGTCATGGCCGCGAACAACGAGACCGGCACCCTCCAGCCCGTCCGTGAACTGGCCGAGACCGCCCACCGGGCCGGCGCTCTCTTCCACTGTGACGCCGCCCAGGCCGCCGGGAAGATCCCCCTCGACGTGCGCGACCTCGGCGCCGACCTGCTCACTCTCGTCGGCCACAAGATGTACGCGCCCAAGGGGGCCGCCGCCCTCTGCATCCGCGACGGCATCGAACTGGAGCCCGTCGTCTACGGCGGCAGCCAGGAAGCGGGCCTGCGCGCCGGCACCGAGAACGCCGCCCTCGCCGTCGCCCTCGGCGCCGCCGCTCAACTCGCCGCCGACGACCTCGCAGGCGGTGCCCCGGCCCGAATCCAGTCCCTGCGCGACGAGCTCCACGCCCGCCTCACCGCCGCCCTGCCCGGTCGGCTCCGCCTCAACGGCCCGGCCGCCCGGCGGCTACCGAACACGCTGAACATCAGCATCGACGGCACCCGCGGACACGACGTCCTCGCCGCGGCACCCACCGTCGCCGCCTCCACCGGCTCCGCCTGCCACAGCGGCACCCACACCCCCTCACCCGTCCTGACCGCCATGGGCTACGACCCCGAACGGGCGCTGGCCGCACTCCGGCTCACCCTCGGCCGCTGGAGCACCGCCGACGACATCACCGCTGCGGCCGACGCCCTCACCCGCGCCGTCTCCACCACCGCGAGCAGCCGATGACCACCACCGGGCCCTCGGGCGAACCATCCCCGGCCGAACTTCGCAGTGAAGCGGACCTCACCGTCGACGGCGCCGGGCTGCTGTGTGTCACGCTGCTGCTGAAGCTGCGTGCCGCCATCGGCGGGGCCGCGCCCGGAACCCTCGTCCACGTCGTCGCCACCGACCCCGCGGCCCCCCTCGACCTGCCCGCCTGGTGCCACATGACCGGCCACACCTACCTCGGCCCCCTCCCCAGCGGCACCGAGCAGGCCGAGCACACGGTGTACGCGCTCCGCATCAGCGCCGACGCACATGCCACCAGACCCGACGCTCCCTGGCACACCACCCTGCCCTGACCACGCCGACTGCGGTTACCAGCTCAGCAGGTCCGCCACGAACGGCAGCAGGTGACCGGCGGCGAACCGAGCGCCGCCCAACGGGCGCCCGGCCAGGCCCGCGCCGAGTTCACCGGCCTGGTTCTGGGCGACTGCGGTGGGCAGTTGGCGCCGCGGGACGATGTGCGGCAGTGCGGCGAATCCCGCGAGCTGGAAGAACACGAAGCACACGCTGATCCCCGGCACAGTCAAGCTGAGGCAGCTGTCTTTGCGCTCGTGTGCGTAGTTCAGCCAGCGGGAAGGTCTGCTCGGTCTCTGCTCCGTCGGCTGCGGATCTCGCTCAGCGCCAGGACGATGGCCGCGAGGGTGAGGGGGAAGGAGAGGGCGCCGGCAATCTGGGTGATGCCGAAGGCGCGCAGGAGGCTCGCGCCGAGCGCGATCAGGAACAGGGACAGGGGGAGGCATCTGCGCCACGCGGGAAGGTCCCGCATCCGGGCAACAGCGAGCGAGCACCAGAGCGTGAGACAGAAGACCGTGATGCCCACGGCGGCGGTTGCGATCAGCACAAGGAGACGTCTCTCTGGGGAGTCGGGGCGTTCCCTTCGAGCGCGGGGCCCATGCGGCAGGGGAGGGATGGCCCTACGGAGCGTCTCAGCGGGGGCACCATTCTATTGGTTGCGGATGTGGCGGAGCGACAACCCGACAGCACAGCCGGTCCTTGGCTTCGGTGGGTTGATGGACGTGTGTGCCAACTGGTCGGTGTTGTTGTGCAACCGTCAACTCTTCTTGATCGTCTTGGGAGTTGTGGCCTGGCGTGGGCCGCTGATCGGCGCCCACGTCGGCTGCGTGACCTGACCGTCTCTCACCTGGAGATGTCATGAGAGCTGACTCCGTGCGCCGCGTACTGCGGCTCGGAGCCTGTACCACGCTCGCTGCCGGACTCGTCGCCGTGGGGCTCACCACTGCTCCTGCGTTCGCTGAGACCGAGCCGGAGACCGACCAACTCTGGATCACTGCCCCGTACGAGCCGAACCTGCCGCTCGGCATCGACGGCGGGACACCGTTGACCCGCACGCTCGATGTCAGGCTCAACCACGACAACGACCATTTCGTGGTGACCGATGGCCGCCTCACGGTGGACGCTTCCGGTCTCGCCGGGGTCGCCGAGATCACCTGGCCGGACAACTGCACGCCGAGCGGCGCTACCGCGGTGTGCGATGTGCCCGAGGTGCCGGCGACCGGGAACACCGGCGGCGAGGTGCATCTGAAGGTCCGCGCGGCTGACGGGGCGGCCGTCGGGGCGCGGGGCCGTATAACCTTCAAGGCGACGGCCACCGCCGGCCCGGCAGGTACGCTCACCGCCCACCGGGACAGCACCACGGTCACGGTCGCGTCGGGACCCGACCTCGGGATCACGGCCGGCGGCGCCATCGACCACGTCCTGCCGGGCAGCAAGCAGACGCTCCCGTTCACGGTCACCAACTACGGCAACGAGACCGCGCACGGCTTCACCATCAGGGTGATGGCCTCGTACGGGGTGCGATACGTCAACCGGTACGACGCATGTGTCTATACGACGTCGAGCGGGGACGGTTATGCCCCGATGTCGTTCGCGGACTGCACCTTCGATCAGGATCTGGCCCCGGGCGCCTCCTTCGAGCTGCCCGAGCCGCTGCGGATCGCATTCACCCGGCACGCGCTCCAGGAGCGGGTGGACATCTGGGCGCAGCCGGTCGGCGCGACCGACCTGGGGGGCTACGACGATTACGTGGCGCTGCCGATCGGTGCCGACAACACCGCCGACTTCTCGGTGACCGGCGCGGCGGTCACGGGCGCCGCGGGCGAGACGGTCACCGCGTCGCTCACGTTCAAGAACAACGGGCCCGGCTGGCTGGGCAACCTGGGCTCCGGGGACCCGGTCGCCGCGGTCCGGCTGATCGTTCCGCCCGGCACCACGGTCACGGGCGTGCCGGCGGGTTGCGGCCCGCGAACCCTCTCCGGCAGCTACTACCCGAACCGCACGGGCGCCCCGCGCTACGACTGCGCGCTGCCGTACTGGGTGCTGGAGAACACGGAGCGCTCCTTCGCGTTCAAGCTCCGGATCGACACGGTGGTGCCTTCAGCGACAGGTGAGGTCAGCATCCATCCGCCGTTCGGCGAGTTCCTCCACGACCCGGACCCGACGAACAACACGGCCGTGCTCACCGTGAACTAGCGCCTACCAGAGGCATGTTGTCTCAGCGCGTCGCGCGGGTCTTCTCCGCGCGACGCGCCACCCCCTTTGCGCCACCCCGGGAGAGGTCTTCAGGGGTCGACTCGCGGGCTGTGCTCGAAGTGGCCGGCCGGACCTGTCCGGTCACTGACTACGCTGCCGACTTCACAGTCAAGTCACCGTTGCTTGTCGACAGATCGGCGGTACTTGCCGGACGGGTCGTTCTCGAACGTCACGTCCTTGTCCCCGTTGTAGCTGTTCGCAGAGATCTGGTACTGGGCAGGCGGTGTGGTGACCCTGCGGCTGCCGCTGGTGGTGCGAGCCTTGACGTGGTCGACGCCGCACTTCCTGCCGCAGCCGGACAGCGCGCTCACCTCACCCCCACAGGAGGGGGAACCGGCGCGCAAGGATTCTGCCCCCTTGTCGCCGCGGCCGGCCCGACCACGCAGCCGGCCATAACCCCACGTCCAGGTCCCGTCTGGCGGATCACGAGGCGGTCGTTCGCGGTAGGTCTTCAGGCGGGCGGTGCTCGGCTCCCCCTTGCCGGGCGAGCCCGCCTGGCGCATGTTCCGCTCGTGGGTGATGGTGGCGCCAAGGACGGCTCGCTGTGCGGTGTGGTGCCTGGCCGAGCGGGCCGGCTCGCGCATCGCGGAGAGCGACGGCACGCACGCGGTGCCGGTCTCACGGCCTCAGGCTGCCACTGCTCCTGAGAACAAGACCCCCGACGCGGACTGGTTCGAGATCGCCGTCATTCACCACACCGACTGCGGTTCGCGCAGTTCCCACCAGCCGGCTCCCTCCACCCGCACCAACGTCGGCATGATGATCGACCGTGCTGTTGTGACTCGCCAAGGCCCTCGCGCTGCTCACCGACAGCTGGATGCGCCTGCTCGCAGACGGCGGGACGTAGCCGGCACCGTCGTCCCGGCAGTGGAGCGAACCCGTCCCCCGGACACCGCGGCATTCGGCTTGGTGGCGCTGCTGGTCTCCGAAATACGAACCCATGGCGCCGACGTTGCCCCTCTATGAGCAATTCATGCAGAAACGCCCTTTTCTCCCCGCCGCAGTGTGAGTCCTTTCGCAGGCTGCTGGCGGCCGAACGTGCCGGCACGAGCGTGCAGATCGCGGCGTTGAGCCGTGACTTCGATGGAATCGTCGAGGCGAACGCCCTGGTCGCAACTGATGACGAGCACGATCCAGAGGGGTCGAGCACCGCTTTCGAGCGGGCCCATGTCGCCGCCTTGCTGGCGCAGGCGCGCGACCATCTGACCGATCTGGATCGGGCGCTGGAGCGGTTGAAGGAGGGCGACTACGGACGATGTGAGGGCTGTGGCGAGCCGATCCCGACCCAACGCCTGGAGGTGCGCCCGGCGGCGCGCACCTGCGTACGCTGCGCCGCAGGATGAGCCTTCCCGTGTGCCGAACACAGTCCGGGCCCCCACCTCCGGACCTGTGGGTGCCGGCAACTCCGTCGCCCATGCTGAGCTGCGGCGTCAGGGTCACGATGTGATCGCCTCGAAGGTGCTGGTGAGCCCGTCGGAGCACGTTTTGGGTAGCGTGGCGTTCCGTCTGTTCTGCCGGTTCGGCTGCCTTCTGCTCGGCCGGCTGCGGCACGGTCAACCAGCCGGGGTTCGTGACCGTCGCGGCCCGGGCTGTGGTGCGCGGGGCCCGTGGACCACTCTCCCGTGGCTTGACACCGCTGTCACAGCGGAGCAGGACAGTGGCTGCTGCCGGAGACGATCGGGGTCGTCCCCATCGTGTGTGTGGTGGTGGCGCCGACGCCCAGCCCGGTGGTGCCCATCATCCACGGGACGACTGGCCGCGGGGCGCACGAGAAGGACCGGCAAGCGTGCCGTGGGGACCGTCCCGGCGGACGGCCCCCACGGATGGAACACAGGTCAGCTGACCGTCAGGGCGGTGTCATCGACGACGAAGCCCGTGTAAAGGATGGAGTCCTCCACACCCGTGAACTTCAGGGTGACCGTGGAGCCCGCGAACGAGGACAGGTCGAAGGACCTCAGCTGGTAACCGGGGGCGGCGTTGAGGTTCGAGTACGTCGCCAGCGTGGTCGACCCGGCGGTCACCGTCAGCTTGTCGTACGCGGAGCCGGTGGTGGACTCCGCGGTGTCGATGTGCAGATAGAAGCTGAAGGTCGCCTTGCAGCCGGCCGGGATCGTCACCGACTGGGACAGCGTGTCGGTGTGCGTGCTCCCGTACCCGGCGAGCCAGGCCTTCCACGAACCGCTGCGCGCCGGCTGGCTCTGGTTGTTGTCGATCACGCCGCTGGTCGTGGTCCAGACGGTGTTGCCCGACTCGAAGCCCGGGTTGCCCAGCAGCTGGGCCGAGGTGCACGAGCCGCCGCCGGAGGCGCTGACCGTCCAGGTGAAGGATGCCGAGTCGGACGAACCCTTGCTGTCGGTCGCCGTCACCTTGGTGTTGTACGTGGTCGCCGTGGTCGGGGTGCCGGAGATGGCACCGGTCGAGCTGTCGATCGACAGACCGGCCGGCAGACCGGTCGCGCTGTAGGTGAGCGCTCCGCCGTTGGTGGTGGAGGCCGAGATCTGCAGGCTCACCGCCTTGCCCACGGTGGAGGACTGGTCACCGGGGTTGGTGACGGTCACGCCCGAGGACGGCGGCGTGATGTGGCTGCCGACGTTGATCCCGGCGAACGCGTTGCCCACACCGGCGTACTGGGTGGAGTTGGTGCCGTACAGCGCCGCGGCGGCATTCAGGGCGGCGGTGCGGGCACCGGCGTAGTTGGTGCTGGACGTCATGTACGTGGTCAGCGCCTTGTACCAGATCTGCAAGGCCGCAGCCTGGCCGATGCCCGTGACGGCGACGCCGTCCGAGGTCGGGCTGTTGTAGCTGACGCCGTTGATGGTCTTGGCGCCGCTGCCCTCGGCGAGCAGGTAGAACATGTGGTTCGCCGGACCGGACGAGTAGTGCACGTCCTTGCTGCCCACGCTGGAGGACCAGTAGTCGGCGGAGGCGCCGTCCTTGCTGGGCTTGTCCATGTAGCGCAGCGGGGTGCCGTTGCCGTTGATGTTGATCTTCTCGCCGATGAGGTAGTCACCGGGGTCCGAGGGGTTGTTGGCGTAGAACTCCACGCCGGTGCCGAAGATGTCGGAGGTGGCCTCGTTCAGGCCGCCGGACTCACCCGAGTAGTTCAGCTTGGCGGTGTTGGCGGTGACGCCGTGGCTCATCTCGTGGCCGGCGACGTCCAGCGAGGTCAGCGCGTGCGTGTTCCCGGAGCCGTCGCCGTAGGTCATGCAGAAGCAGCTGTCGTCCCAGAAGGCGTTGACGTAGTTGCTGCTGTAGTGGACCCGGGAGTAGGCCGCGACACCGTTGTTCTTGATGCCGTTGCGGCCGAAGGTGTTCTTGTAGAAGTCCCACGTCGTCTGGGCGCCGTAGGCGGCGTCCGCGGCCGCGGTCGCCGTGTTGGACCCGGATCCGTTGCCCCAGACGTCGTTGGAGCTGGTCATCAGGGTGCCGGTGCCCGAGGTGCCGCCGTTGAGGGTGTTCGTCTTGTGGCCGCCGCGGGTGGTGTCGTACAGCTGGTACGTCGAACCGGACAGCGTGGTGTCCAGCGTCACCGTGCCGCTGTACTGGGTATTGCCGGTGCCGGTCATGACGGACTCGAAGCGGTTCAGCTCGTCGCCGGTGGTCGCGTCGGTGATGACATGCAGCTTGCTGGGCGTGCCGTCGTCCTGGAAACCGCTGACCACCGTCTCCCAGGCGAGCTTCGGGGTACCGTCGCCGGCCCAGATCACCTTGCGGGCGCTGTCCGTCGCGGGCTTCTCGGCGTCGAGGGCCCTGGCCGTCTTCAGCGCCTTGGTCTCGGCGGCCGACTTGGTGATCGCCGCGGTGGTGGTGGACACCTTGAGGGAGCGCTTGTTGTTGAAGGTGGTGCTCACCGTGCCGGACGCCTCGGAGGCCGGCGGGGTGTGCACGACCAGGTCGCCGCCGAGGACGGGCAGACCGTCGTAGGTGCGCTCATAGCGGGTGTGCAACGTACCGTCGTTGTCCTTGACGACGTCCTTGACGACCAGCTTCTCCTTCGAGCCCAGGCCGAGGGAGCGCGCCGTCCGGGCCGAGTTGTCATCCGCGCTCTTGATCAGCGCGGCGCGCTGGGCGCCGGTGAGCTTCGCCTGCAGCGCGCCCGTTCGCAGGGCACCGGTGTGGGGGGCGGGTTTGGCGGTCGCGGGGACGGTCTGAATGCCGAGGACGAGCAGGGCGGTGGACGCCACCAGAGCGCCTGCCGCCATCGCCCGACGGGGATTGTGTCTCACTCGTACTCCTCCTGCTGCGGCCGCGAGTCCTGCGGCCGTTGAGAGACCGGGCAGACGGGACGTGCTGTCCGGAACGAGCTGAACGGTGCGTGGGGAACCGTCACACCGCGACGGTCCGGTCGTGGCTGGAGGAAGAGTGACAGCATTGATCGGTTCATGTCACTCGGCAGACGCCGATTCGAGGGTTATCCCTCACCGCCCCCGGTGCCGTCCGGCGGCACCCCGAGCAGGAGCCGGCATGTACGAATGCGCTCGGCCGCGCCTCACCTTCGGGAGGGCGCCGTCAGCCCACGCGTGGACGTAGTCGCGATCCGACGGGTCGCGCTCCTGAAAGCGGCGTGGACGCCCGCCCGGCACCGGGGCGGCGACAGCCGGGCTCCTTCAAGCTGGCCCATACGTCCCTTATTGTGGTTTTTGACGCAAGATCTCCGCGGGCAGGATGGAGTTGGGGCCGTGACGTTCGCGGAGTCGGACGGCGGCGGTCGGTCCATGCCCTCCCCCGAGTCGGCCCCGAAGTCCCAACCACGGTCCTGGGCACCGCTGCTGGCGGTGTGCACCGGGTATTTCATGGTGATCCTGGATGTGACGGTGATCAACGTCGCCGTGCCGGTGATCGGCCGGGAGCTGTCGGCCTCGCTCACCGGCATCCAGTGGATCACCGATGGGTACACGCTGGTCTTCGCCGGTTTCCTGCTGACCGGTGGCGCGCTGGGCGACCGGCTGGGCAACCGCCGCGTCTTCTGCTCGGGCGTGGCGGTGTTCACCCTGTCCTCGGCCGCGTGCGCGCTGGCGCCGAACGCCCCCTTCCTGGTGGTGGCTCGCCTGGTGGAGGGGCTCGGCGCGGCGCTGATCGTGCCAGGGTCCCTGGCCCTGCTTCAGCAGGCCTACCCTGCGCCGGCCGCACGCTCGCGCGCCTTCGGGCTGTGGGGTTCGATGGCGGGCATCGCGGCCTCTGCCGGGCCGCTGCTGGGCGGGCTGCTCGCCTCCACGGTGGGTTGGCGCTGGGTGTTCCTCATCAACCTGCCCGTCGGTGCGGCCTGCCTGGTGCTGACGCTGCGGCATGTGGCACGCTCGCCCCGGCACGCCGCGCGACGCCTGGACTGGCCGGCGCAGTGCGCCGTCGTGACGGCGGTGGCGCTGCTGACCGCGGCGCTCAACGAGGCCGGACGGCGGGGGTGGTCCGCTCCGGCTGTTCTCGCCGGGCTGGGGCTGGCCGGGCTGGCCGCCGCGGCGTTCGCGGTGCGTGAGCGGCTGGCCCGGTCTCCTGCCCTTCCGCCGAGCCTGCTGCGGTCTCGTACGATGATCGGCGGAGCCGTCATCGGCCTGCTGTTCAACTTCGGTTTCTACGGCATGGTGTTCACTGCCAGCCTGGAATTCCAGCACCAGCGCGGCTTCAGCGCCCTCGGCACCGGACTGGCCCTGTTCCCGGCGGTGGCGATGACCATGTTCGCCTCCGTCCTGTCCGGGCGGCTGACCCGCCTCACCGGCGATCGTCCGCTGGTGATCACCGGCATGCTCGTGGCCGCTCTGGGCCTGGCCGGCTGGGCCTCATCGGGAGCCGACCCCGCCTACGCGGTGCTGGTGGCCCCGATGATGGCCGCGGGGTTCGGTACCTCCTTCGCCCTTACCGGTTCAACCGCGACCGTGATGGGCGCCGCGCCCCCGGCGTATTCAGGGGCCGCCTCCGCCCTGTTCAACACGACTCGCCAGGTCGGCAGCGCGACCGGCGTAGCGCTCGGCGGCAGCCTGCTCGCCACGGCCACCCACTACAACACCGGGCTGCGCACCAGCATGGCCATCGGCGCCCTCGCCTACCTGACCGCCGCAGGCCTGGCGTGGCTGTGCGTGCCGGCGAAGCCCAAAGGAACGTAGCGCGTCTTGTACCAGCCCTCGAACGACTCGAAGACCGCCGTGCGGGCGACGGACCTGCTCTGCCGGGGACGGTCGCCGAGCAGTTCGTTCTCCAAGGTGGCGCAGCTCGTCACCGCGGATGCGGGGCGACACCAGATGGGATCGGTCCCGGAGGGACGGCGCGGCAGCCGCCGGCAGCGGCCGGAGCGCGACGTCGGCCAGCCGGTTCTCGACCAGCGCACGTATCTCGTTGCCGGCGGCCACCCCCAAGCAGGTCTCGGTCCTGCGCCCTGAGCGGTCGGCGAAAGCCCCCACGAGCGAGGGGAGCGCGAACTCGGCCGGGGTGCTCGTGGCGACTACCCGAAGCTCGTCGGGCGCACCCCGTGCCGCCCGTACCGCCGCCTCGGCATCCGCGCTCAGCGCGACCACTGCGACGCGACCGGCAGCAGCCGCGCGCCCGCGGGCGCCAGACGCATTCCACCGCCGCCGGTGCGCCGGATGAGCGGATCGCTGCAGTGGGTGCGCGGCGCGGTGAGCGCCTGCGACACGGCCGACTCGCTCATGCCCAAGGCGCGCGGCCTATCAGATTTTCCTACGTTTAGATGGATAAGTGAATGCTTATCGACCTCTTGCATGGCCGGTGCGGAAAAGCGCAGTCTGAAGAGCACAGCGTTTCAGGAGGGCCCGATGCAGGTTCCAGCTGCCTTCCAGTACGAGACGGCCACCAGCGTTGAGCACGCGATCGAGCTGCTCACACGCTACGGCCCCGAGGCTCGGGTGGTGGCGGGCGGACACAGCCTGCTGCCGATGATGAAGCTGCGGCTGGCTCAGCCCGAAACCTTGATCGACATCAACGGCCTCGGCGAGCTGGCGCTGATCCGGGTGGACGGGCACGACCTGACCGTCGGAGCGATGGTCCGCCACGCGGAGCTCCTCGCCTCACCGGTCGTCGGCGAGCACTTCCCCATCCTGCGGGACGCGGAACGGGTCATCGCCGACCCGCTCGTACGCAACCGCGGCACCGTGGGCGGCTCGCTGTGCCAGGCCGATCCGTCGGAGGACCTGTCCGCGGCGTTCTCTGCGCTGCGGGCGACTCTCGTCGCTCAGGGCCCCGGCGGCAGGCGCACCATCGGGATCAGGGAGTTCTTCCTCGGCCCCTACGAGACCGCGCTGAACGAAGCGGAGCTCCTGGTGGAGATCCGCGTGCCCATCCGTTCGCACGCCAGCGCGTACCGCAAGGTCGAGCGCCGGGTCGGCGACTGGGCGGTCGTCGCCGCGGGAGCGGTGCTGGAGATCTCCGACGGGGTCATCACCGAGGCCGGGATCGGGCTGACCGCGGTGGGTGCCCCACGGTTCGTGTCCGAGCAGGCCGAGGACTTCCTGCGCGGCGGACGGCCGGACGACGAGGGCTTCGCGGAGGCAGGCCGGATCGCCGCGCGGGAGTGCAGGCCGACGGCCGACCAGCGCGGCCCGGTCGACTACAAGCGGCATCTGGCCGGGGAGCTCACCACGCGGGCGCTGCGCGTCGCCGCCGCACGTGCCCAGGGGCAGGAGGCGTGACATGCGGATCACCGTGACCGTGAACGGCGAGCAGCGCACGAGGGACGTGGAGCCCAGGCTGCTGCTCGTGCACTTCCTGCGCGACGAACTCGGACTCACCGGCACCCACTGGGGCTGTGACACCTCCAACTGCGGGGTGTGCGCCGTCTGGCTGGACGGGACGCCGGTCAAGTCCTGCACCGTGCTCGCGGTGATGGCCGACGGCCATGAGGTGCGGACCGTCGAGGGACTGGCGCACGGGACCGAACTCGACCCGGTGCAACAGGGATTCATCGCCTGCCACGGGCTGCAGTGCGGCTTCTGCACACCGGGGATGATGATGACCGCCCGCTGGCTGCTCGACCACGACGCGGATCCGTCCGAGGAGGACATCCGGGAGGCCATTTCCGGACAGATGTGCCGCTGCACCGGTTACGAGAACATCGTGCGCTCCATTCGTTGGGCCGCCGAACACGGAGGCGGGGCGCGGACCGCGGACACGGTCACCGAGTCGGCGCCCGGCCGCGAGGAGGTGCGGGCATGACGACCACCGAGGAACGGCCGGTCGGCTTCGGGCGCATGGCCCGCAAGGAGGACGCACGGTTCGTCCGCGGCCACGGAACCTACGTCGACGACGTGCGGCTGCCCGGGATGCTGTACGGCGCGATCTTGCGCAGTCCGCTGGCCCACGCCCGGATCGTGTCCGTGGACACCAGCGCCGCCGAGGCGCACCCGAAGGTCAAGTCCGTGATCACCGGGGAGACCCTGGCCGGTCTCGGGCTGGCCTGGATGCCCACGCTCTCGTACGACACGCAGGCGGTGCTCGCCACCGACAAGGTGCGCTTCCAGGGCCAGGAGGTCGCCTTCGTCGTCGCCGAGGACCGCTACGCAGCCCGGGACGCCCTCGAGTTGATCGACGTGGAGTACGAACCGTTGCCGCCGGTCGTCGATGCCCGACGAGCGCTCGAGCCGGACGCGCCGGTGATCCGCGACGACAAGGAACACCAGACCGACAACCACATCTTCGACTGGTCGGCGGGTGACAAGGAGCGAACCGACGAGGTCTTCGCGGCCGCCGACGTCGTGGTCGAGCAGGACATGCTCTACCCGCGGGTGCACCCGGCGCCGCTGGAGACCTGTGGCACGGTGGCGGACATGGACGCCATCACCGGCAAGCTGACGGTGTGGTCCACCACCCAGGCCCCGCACGCCCACCGCACGATCTACGCGATGGTGGCCGGCATCCCGGAGCACAAGATCCGGATCATCTCCCCGGACATCGGGGGCGGCTTCGGCAACAAGGTCGGCATCTACCCCGGCTACGTGTGCGCGGTCGTCGGCTCGATCGTCACCGGCAAGCCGGTGAAGTGGGTGGAGGACCGCTCGGAGAACCTCATGAGCACCTCCTTCGCCCGCGACTACCACATGCACGGCGAGATCGCGGCGACGGAGGACGGGAAGATCCTGGGCCTGCGCGTCCACGTCATCGCCGACCACGGCGCGTTCAACGCCACCGCACAGCCGACGCAGTTCCCGGCCGGTTTCTTCGGCGTCTTCACCGGCTCCTACGACCTGGCCGCCGCGTACTGCACCGTGACCGGCGTCTACACCAACAAGGCCCCCGGCGGCGTCGCCTACGCCTGCTCGTTCCGCGTCACCGAGGCCGTCTACCTGGTCGAGCGGATGGTCGACCTGCTCGCGGACACGCTCGGCACGGACCCGGCCGAGCTGCGGATGCGCAACCTGCTGCGACCCGGACAGTTCCCGTACCGGACGCAGACCGGGTGGGAGTACGACTCCGGCGACTACCCTCGCGCCCTGCGGCTGGCCATGGACATCGCGCACTACGAGGACCTGCGCCGGGAGCAGGCCGAGAAGCGCGAGCGTGGCGAGCTCATGGGGATCGGAGTCAGCTTCTTCACCGAGGCCGTCGGCGCGGGCCCGCGCAGGCACATGGACATCCTCGGACTGGGCATGGCCGACGGTGCCGAGCTGCGGGTCCACCCGACCGGCAAGGCCGTCCTGCGGATCTCCGTACAGACCCAGGGGCAGGGCCACGAGACGACGTTCGCGCAGATCGTCGCCGAGGAACTGGGCATCCCGCCCGAGGACGTCGAGGTGGTGCACGGCGACACCGACCAGACCCCGTTCGGGCTCGGCACCTACGGCTCCCGCTCGACGCCGGTGTCCGGAGCGGCGGCCGCGATGGTCGCCCGCAAGGTGCGCGAACGCGCGAAGATCGTCGCCTCCGCGATGCTCGAGGTGAGCCCGGACGACCTGGAATGGGAGAAGGGCCGCTGGTACGTCACGGGCGACCCCGACCAGGGACGGACCATGGCCGAGATCGCGCTCGCCGCACACTCCAACCTGGAGCTGCCCGAGGGCGTCGAGGGACACCTGGACGCGACCTGCGTCTACAACCCGCCGAACCTCACCTTCCCCTTCGGCGCGTACATCTGCGTCGCCGACGTCGACGCCGACACCGGCCAGGTGAAGATCCGCCGGTTCATCGCCGTGGACGACTGCGGCAACCGGATCAACCCCACGATCGTCGAGGGGCAGGTGCACGGCGGACTCGCCGACGGCCTCGGCATGGCACTCATGCAGGTGATCGCCTTCGACGAGGACGGCAACTGCCTCGGCGGGTCGTTCATGGACTATCTCCTGCCCACCTCGGTCGAGTGCCCGTCCTGGGAGCTCGGCGAGACCGTCACCCCCTCCCCGCACCACCCCATCGGCGCCAAGGGCGTCGGCGAGTCCGCCACGGTGGGGTCGCCCGCCGCCGTGGTCAACGCCGTGGTCGACGCCCTGAAGCCGCTCGGCGTACGCCATGTCGACATGCCGCTGACGCCGGCCGTGGTGTGGCGGGCCGCGCAGGGCCGGCCGCTGCGCACCGACATGGCGATCACCTGAGGCACCCACGATGACGAACACCGAACTGCTGACCCGCGCGGACGTGCTCCGGCAAGGTCGTACGCCGTTCGTGCTGGCCACCGTCGTCCACGCGGAGCGGCCCACGAGCGCCAAGCCCGGGGACAGCGCGCTGGTGCTGCCCGACGGCACCGTCGAGGGTTTCGTGGGCGGCAACTGCGCCGAGACGACGGTGCAACTGCAGGGCCTGCGCGTGCTGGCGACCGGCGAGTCGCTGCTGCTGAGGATCACGCCCGGCGCGGGCACCGGCACCGAAGGCGCGCAGGAGCCTGTCGAAGGCCTGGTCACGGTGGCCAATCCCTGCCTGTCCGGCGGGACGCTCGACATCTTCCTGGAGGCCAACCTCCCCCCGGCGCTGGCGTACGTCTACGGACACGCCCCCGTCGCCCGCGCCCTGCTCGACGTCGGTCGCGTGGTCGGCCTCGACGCCCGGCCGGCCTCGCCCGGGGAGCCGCTGCCGCCCGATCTGGACGTCGTCGTCATCGCCACACACGGCCGCGAGGAGGAGACCGTGCTCATCGAGGCCGCACGCGCCGGGATCCCGTACATCGGTCTGGTGGCCAGTCCGAAGCGCGGCGCGGCGGTGCTCGCCGGGCTGGACTTCACCGAGGAACAACGCGCGCGTGTCCACACGCCGGCCGGTCTGGACATCGGCGCGCGGACCCCGGGGGAGATAGCGCTGTCGGTGTACGCCGAGGTCATCGCGCTGCGGCCGAAGGCGGCGCGAGTCGTGCGCCGCGGAACCGGCACCGCCGCGCCGCAGGCCGTGGCCGAGGACGTGGATCCGGTGTGCGGCATGACCGTGGCGCTCACGCCCGACACCCTCTCCCTGGACCGGGCCGGCACCAGGGTGTTCTTCTGCGGGCCGGGGTGCCGGCACGCCTTCGCCGACGACCCCTCCCGTTACGCGCATGCCTGACCTCGACCCCGTACCCGATGTCCCCGCCCTGCGCTCGCGTCTCGACGCGGTCGGCTACCTGGCCGACGACGCCCTGACCACGGCGCTGCTGCTGGCCGTGCGCATGCGGCAGCCGATCCTGCTGGAGGGCGAGCCCGGCGTCGGCAAGACCGAGGCGGCCCGCGCGCTCGCCGCCGTGCTCGACACCCCACTGATCCGGCTGCAGTGCTACGAGGGACTCTCCTCGGCCGAGGCCCTCTACGAGTGGAACTACCCACGGCAGCTCCTGGCCATCCGGCTGGCGGAGTCCCGCGGGGAGCCCCTGCGGGACGCCGACCTGTTCACCGAGGACTACCTGCTGCCACGGCCGCTGCTCGCCGCGATCTGTCACCCGGGACCGCGGCCTGCGGTGCTGCTCATCGACGAGGTGGACCGCGCCGACGACGAGTTCGAGGCGTTCCTGCTGGAACTGCTCGCGGACGCCGCGGTCACCATCCCCGAACTCGGCACCCGGACGGCCGCGGTGCCGCCGGTGGCCGTACTGACCTCCAACCGCACCCGGGATCTGCACGACGCGCTCAAACGCCGCTGCCTCTACCACTGCATCGACTACCCGGACACCGCACGAGTTGCCGAGATCATCCGCAGACGGGTACCGGAGTCGGCCGAGTGGCTGGCCGAGCGCGTGGCGCGCGGGGTGGCACGCCTGCGTGCCCGCCAGGAACTCACCAAGCCGCCCGGTATCGCCGAGGCGATCGACTGGGCGGGCGCGCTGCACGCGCTGGGGCTCGCCGTTCTCGACGCCGATGCCGCCGACCGCACCCTCGGGGCCGTACTCAAGTACGCCGAGGACCTGGAGGCCGTGCGCCGGGCCGGACTGGCGGAACTGGTCGACGCGGAGGCCCGCTCCGATGCCTGATCTGCCTGAGCTGGCGGCCTCGTTCACCGCCGCCCTGCACGAGGCGGGGATCGTGGTGGGGCCCGACCGTACCCGGAGCTTCGCTCGGGCGGTCACCCTGCTGGCACCGTCGACGACGCGCGAGCTGCGACACTGCGCGCTCGCCACCCTGGTGTCCGACCCCGAGCAGATCGAGCTGTTCGACGAGGTCTTCCGCGAGGTCTTCGGCGGCCCGGACGGCCGCGGAGCACAGCGCGGGCAACCCGGCGACCCGCCCCGATCGCTCCCGAACACCGTTCCCGGCCGCGTCCCCGGCACCCGGAAGTACACCGCGGACGGACGAGGCCACGATGCCGACGTACAGCCGCGGGAGGCTCCCGTGCCCCTTGCCGCCAGTCCGCTCGATCGTCTCGCGGGCCGCGACTTCGCGGACCTGACCGCAGAGGAACTGGCGCAGCTCTCCGAGGTGATGCGCACCCTCGTGATTCGCACCCCTGCACGGCCGTCCCGTCGGCGCCGCACAGCGCACCACGGTGCGCGCATCGACGTGCGCCGCACCCTCTCCGCCAGCCGGCGCACCGGCGGATACCCGCTGCGACTGCACCGCTTCGCGCCCCGTGCCCGCCCCCGCGACCTCATCGTGCTCTGCGACATCTCCGGATCGATGGAGCCCTATGCCCGCGCGATGCTGCAACTGCTCTACTGTGCCGTTCGCGCCACCCGCGCCGAGGTCTTCACCTTCGCCACCCGGCTCACCCGCCTCACGCCCGTCCTGCGGCGAGGCGGGCCGGACGACGCCCTGGCACGGGCCGGACGGGCGGCCCCCGACTGGTCCGGGGGCACCCGGATAGCGGACTGCCTGGCGGAGTTCAACCAGCGGTTCGGCCGGCGCGGCATGGCGCACGGCGCCGTGGTCGCCCTCATCTCCGACGGCTGGGACACCGGCGCGCCCGTCGACCTCGCCACCCACATGGCGCGGCTGTCCCGGGTCGCCTACCGCGTCGTATGGGTCAACCCGCGCACGGCAAGCCCGCGCTACCGTCCGCTCGTGGCCGGCATGGCTGCGGCACTGCCCTACTGCGACGCCGTCGTCAGCGCCCACAACCTCGCGGCCCTGGACGACTTCACCGCCGCTCTGCACGCCCGGCGCCGCCGCCGGTGACCCTGCCCGTCCCGTGCCGTTGTCCGGCCTGGTGGCCGGACAGCCGAGCACCGCTGAGGCGATCGCCACGAGGTGGGGCCCGCGATGCGCAGTCGGTGTACCAGCGGGCAGACGTCACCGGCGTACCGTCGTCGAGCAGCGGGGCGAGGTCTACGTCGTCCTCCAGCCAATCGGCGCGATCGGCGCATCGGACGTGCCGGTTGTCGACAGTTGCCCCGATCGGGTGCCGCGCCCCGCGCTCGGCGTCCGGTCGGCGTACGGTGTCTCCCCGCTGCAGGCGCGGCGAGGCGGTAGTGCTTCATCAGAAAGGCCCAGAGGCCGAGTCCCGGTGACCGAGAACGACGGTCGTCACGATGCAGCGTCGTGACCTGGTGCGGGTCGTTCCTCGTCGGCGCGGGCGGCCCGCCGGATGCGGCGGAGCTTGAGAGCGAAGGCCACGGCGGAGGCGGCGAAGACCACGGCCGTGATGGCCAGCCACCGGCCGAGGTAGATGTCCATGGACAACCCGGTGGCACCCGGGTAGGGGGTCGACAAGGCGAAGATGAGGGGGAACCAGACGAGCAGGAGCACACCGGAGAGAAAGGTGGGCACGCGCAGGTAGTTGATCCACGGTGGTTGTGGCATGCGTGTGGCGCGATGCCGCAGGACGGCGTGTGCCGACAGGTCGGCGAGTGAGTACAGGGGCAGCAGGATCAGGTCGTGGAGGACCGCCGCGCCGACAAACCAGATCGCGACCTCGATCGGGCGGACAGCGAACAGGCGTACCAGGGCGTAGCCGGTGATGGCGAACGAGGCGATCAGGACGAGAAGGTGGAGGGGGCCGGAGCCGTACCAGCGGACGAAGCGCACCATGTCACGTCCTGAAGGTGAGCCGGTGCACCCACTTGGTGTTGTTCACGCCGGGGTTGGCCGGGACGATGACGCGGGCCGGGTAGCCGTGGTCGAGCGAGAGGTCCGCGCCGTTGACGCGCAGGGCGAGCAGCGACAGAGGGTCGTGGATCTGGTTGCCTCGCAGCACCACCGAGCTGTAGGGGCCGGGTGGTTGGACGGATCGCACCAGGACGCTTCCGGCGTCGGGGAGGCCCGCCAGGGCGGCGAGGTCGGCCAGCCGGAGGCCGCTCCACTGCTGGTTGGGAGTGGACCATCCTTCCACGCAGGCGATCGGGAGTGCGGCAGCATGCTGAGGCATCGCGAGGAGTTGTGCGCGGGTGAAGACGAGGGTCGGACCGGGGCCGTGGATCTCCAGCCGCCAGCCGGGGCCGACGTGCGCGGGGGTGACGCCTACGGATGCTGCCGTCTTGTTGATCTGGAAGCCGTTCGGGCCGCTGCCCGGAGTACGGTTGTGCGGCGCGAGAAGGGCGGTGCTGCGCAGCCGGCCGCCGATGCTCTGTCCTGCGGTGACCACGAGGAGGAGGAGCGATCCGCCCCCCACCATGGCGAGCGCGCCGCGCCGGGTCATCGTCGGCGGCGCGGGAGCGGTCGGGACCAGGCCGTCGGGGTCGGGAGGCTCGGGCCGTGTGTGAGCGAGGTCGGTGCGCAGTTCCGCGGCCAGGCTGCGGGAGCGCAGGGCGCGGGTCATCCGGCCGAGTCTGAGGCTCACATGGACGACGAAGGCGGCGATGAACACCCAGGCGCCGTAGAAGTGCAGGGTGTAGAAGGAGCCGGGAAAGACGTAGAAGAGCTGGATGTTGATGATGCCGGTGACGAATTCGAAGATCACCCCGCCGACCAGCATGAGCAGGGACAACCGCTCCAGTCCGTGGGCGACGGAGCGGACCGGCAGCCACTCGAACAGCTTCGGGATCACTGACCACAACTTGGCCAGCAGTACGGGCACGAGGACCACACCGAGCGTCACGTGCACACCCTGGGTCAGCCGGTACAGCCAGTATGGACGAGTGGGCCAGTCGAAGAGGTAGAAGCCCAGCAGGCCCTTGTCCGGGGTCTGGTCGTTGATGCGGCCGAGTCCCGGGTTGTAGGAGGCGTAGGAGAGCATCCCGGTGACGAAGATCAGCGGGATGCCGATCAGCAGCACCAGGCCGAACACGGACGTCAGCCAGGGCCCGCGGATGGGACTGCGCCAGAAGCCGGGACGGAACGGCCCCGGGGGCGGCGGAGTCCGCTCGACCCGCCGCACCAGGGCCCGGGTACGAGCGGCCCCCTTGGTGGCCCGCGCCCCCACCGCAGCGCGAACGCGCTCGAGGCGCCTCTGCGTATGACCCTCGTCCGAACTCGGGCGCTGCGGCTCGCCGGAGCCCGGGGCCGGCGGCTGTCCGCCACTGCCCATCGGCCGCCTCCTCTGTGCCAGGCCGACTCTCAAAGGGGTGGATCGAACCCCGCCGCGGCATCGGCGCCTGTTAAGTCGTCAGCTACAAACTGGCACGGATCGGGTCGGCTTTCCGTGTCTGGCGTGCATGCGGGTGTCCGCCGCCAGCCGAACGGCTGAACCGGCGCTCCGCACGGCTCGACGGTCGCACGGTGGCCTCATGATGGTGGGGTGCGACGCCTCAACGCACGGCACAGCGCCGCCGCCCGGCCCGGCCGCACCGCGCTGACCAGGGAAGTGTTCTGGTTCGTCGTGATCGGTGTCGCCTCCACGGTGGCCCAGGCCTCGCTGTACTGGGTCCTGCGCCACTGGTCGCCGCCCGTCCTGGCCAATTTCGCCTCCCTTCTCGTCGTCACCGTCCTCAACACGGAGGCCAACCGCCGGCTGACCTTTCGCGGGTCCGCGGTCCGGGTCCTCCAGGCGCATCTGGCCGCGGGTGGCCTGTTCCTCCTGGCGTATCTGATCACCTCGGGCGCTGTCCTGCTCTTCCGCCACTACCGGCCCACCGCCTCACCAGCGTCGGAGACCCTGGTGCTCGCACCGAGCTTCGCCCTGGTGACCGTGGTGCGCTTCACCGTCCTGCGGGTGGTCGTTTTCAGGCGCCGTCAACGATGACTCCCTGGCGCCCGATGTGGGCGGCATACCTGCCCTCACGCACCGCCGCGCCACCTGTCTCCGCCGCTGCGCGCCCGCGCCCGGACCAGTGCACCAACGAGCACCGTCACGGCGGCCATCCCGTACGCGGTGGCCTGAACGCCCTGCGGCTGCAGTCCGTCCACGACATACAGCACGGTGCCCGCGGCAGCGACAGCGAGCCATTCCCATGGGCCACCCATTGCCACGAGGGCCACGACGAGCAGCGCATACCAGTAGTACACGGGCGAGGTGAGCAGCAGCGCAGTGCCCGTGACCAGCAGCGATCCATGCCACGGCCGCTCTGGATCGCCGCGCCGCAGGACGTACCAGGCGCTGAGCGCCACCAGTGCGACGGCGGCCGGAGCGGCCCACGCGTCCGGCAGCACCAGCCGCAGCAGCGCGAACCGGCTGACGTCACCTGGCTCGTAGCCCTCCTCCCGCAGATAGCCAGGGAGGTAGCCCAGGACCGCGGAACCGGACGCCGGCAGGTACGGGAGATAGGCGAGCGCCACGACACCGACGACGGCGAGCAGCACGCTCGCCGTCTCCCGCCCTCGGGCACGCGCATGCCCGGGGGCCAGCGCCCCCGACAGCGCGCCCGGAAGGGCGAGTACGGGCAGCAGTTTGACGGCGATCGCCGCCCCGAGCAGCGCTCCACGGCGTGCTCCCGCGGCCGTGCCGAGCGCGGCCACCGCGAGCAGCACTCCGAGAGTGTCCACATGGGCGTCGTTGACTGCGGCGAACGGCACCGCCGGGCACCATGCCCACAGCGCCACCCGCCGCGTGTCACCGCACGTACGCCGCTGCACCAGCAGCAGCGCCACCGTCGTGGCGACGGCGAGCACCGCACCGGCGAGTTGCAGTGGCTTATGCCTTCCGCCTGCCGGGGAGACGGCGTGCACCAGCAGGAACCACCCCTCGGCCACGGGCGGATAGATCGTGCGCTGGGACGGCCGGTTGATGTGCGTGCACGCACCCGCCGCTGAGTGGAGGTCCCACCCACGGCACGCGGTCCCGGCGGGGAAGAGCCACGGATCACGCAACCGGGCCAACTGCGACGCGTCCGGCGGGTAGGCGTACGGGGAGATCCCCGCGGCCTGCACGCGACCGTCCCACGCGTAGCGGTACATGTCGTCGCTGGTGCGTGGCGGAGCCGAGAGCGCCGCCACGCACAGGGCGATCCCCCCGGCCAGGATCAGCGCCACGGCGGTGCGCACCGGCACGCGACGCACGGTCCACGCCGCTGCGGCGAACAGCACCCACGCGGCGGCATACCAGTACAGCAGCGCAGCCGGATGGCCGAGATCACCGCCTGAGCGGACCGTCGCGGCGACGACGGCAACGAGGGCGGCGAGCAGTGCCGTGGCGCAGAGCGTGCGTACTCCCACAGTCGCCACAGTGGCAGCTGCGAACACGCCGGCAGGTCTCGCGACGCCGCGTGTCCTGATCCAGCCGTAGCCTCGAAGGCATGCTCGTCCTTGTCACAGGAGGGGCCGGGTTCGTCGGCTCCCACGTCGTCCGGGCTCTCGTCGAGGCCAGGCACGGGGTGCGCGTGCTGGACGTGCGGCCCCCAAGCCGCCGCAGTTCCCGTCCGGCGTCGCGTTCGTGCGCGGCGACGTGCGGGACCGGGCGGTGGTCGAGGAGGCGCTGCGCGGGGTGGACGCCGTCTGTCACCAGGCGGCGATGGTCGGCCTGGGCCGGGACTTCGACGACGCGCCCGCCTACGTGGAGTGCAACGACCTGGGCACCGCCGTCCTGCTCAAGGCCATGTCCCGGCTGCGGGTGAGCGAGCTCGTCCTGGCCGGCTCGATGGTGTACTACGGCGAGGGCCGCTACAGTTGCGCCCGCCACGAGACCGTCCGGCCCGGCCCGCGCCAGGTCGCCGACCTCGACGCCGGACGGTTCGAGCCCGTCTGCCCGCGCTGCGGCGATCCGCTCACCCCCGGCCTCGTGCCGGAGAACGCGCCACCCGACCCGCGTAACGTCTACCCAGCGACGAAAGTCGCCCAGGAGCACCTGGCCGCCGCCTGGGCGCGGGCCACCGGCGGCCGGGCGGTCGCCCTGCGCTACCACAACGTCTACGGGCCGGGCATGCCACGCGACACCCCCTACGCCGGGGTGGCCTCACTCTTCCGCTCCGCGCTCGCCCGCGGCGAGCCGCCCCGGGTCTTCGAGGACGGTGGCCAGCTCCGCGATTTCATCCACGTCGCCGACGTGGCCGCCGCCAACCTGGCGGCACTCGACGCGGCCGGTGCCGCGATCCCGGCGGGGACCCTGCGCGCCTGCAACGTCGGCAGCGGCAGCCCGCGCACCGTGGGCGAGATGGCCACCGCACTCTCCGCGGCCTGCGGCGGGCCCGAGCCGGTGGTGACCGGCGAGTACCGGCTGGGCGACGTCCGCCACATCACCGCCTCCTCGTCACGGCTGCGCGAGGAACTCGGCTGGCTGCCCCAGGTACCGTTCGCCGTCGGCATGCGGGAGCTCGCGAAGGCCCCCCTGCGCGGCCAGGCATCGGCGCCTCGGTGGACGGCGGCGGCGCGAATCAGGTGAGATCCGGGCGCACCATCCCATTTCTCTCCGTACGCTGAAAGACGTGACCGACAGGCATCGGCCCCTGGCGGAGGTCGTACTCCCGTGCCTCAACGAAGCGGCCGCCCTACCCTGGGTGCTGGAGCGGATCCCGCCCGGCTGGCGAGCCATTGTCGTCGACAATGGCTCGACCGACAGCTCCGCCGTGATCGCAGCGTCGCTGGGCGCGCACGTCGTCGGCGAACCGGTACGCGGCTTCGGCGCCGCCTGCGCGGCCGGGCTGCGCGCCGCCACCGCGCCGGTGGTCTGCTTCTGCGACTGCGACGCCTCCCTCGACCCGGGGCTGCTGCCGTCCCTCGCCCAACCCGTCCTGGACGGTGAGGCGGACCTGGTGCTCGGGCGGCGCAGGCCGACGACGCGCGGCGCCTGGCCGGTGCATGCCCGGCTCGCCAATCGCGAGCCGGCCCGGCTGATCCGCCGCCGCGCCGGCCTGCGCCTGCACGACCTCGGCCCGATGCGGGTGGCCCGCCGGGAGGCCCTGCGTGACCTGGACCTGACCGACCGCAGGTCGGGCTACCCGCTGCAGATGGTCGTCCGCGCCGCCGACGCCGGGTGGCGGGTGCGCGAGGTGGACGTGCCGTACTACCCGCGCGCCGGCCGTTCCAAGGCCACCGGCACCTGGCGTGGGACCTGGTACGCGGTGCGCGACATGCGCGCGGTGCTCAACGAGCCGCCGCGGAGCCCGGCGGGAGCACCCCGGTGAGCGGCCCGGCCGGGATGACGCCCGTGAGCGCGGACGGACTGACCGCGCTGTTGGTGATCGCCAAGGAGCCGCGGCCTGGGCACGTCAAGACCAGGCTCACCCCGCCGTTCACCCCTGCACAGGCGGCCGCTCTGGCGGAGGCAGCGCTCGCCGACACCCTCGAGACCGTGCTGCGCTGCCCGGCCCGCCGCCGAGTGCTCTTCCTGGACGGCGCGCCCGGACGCTGGCTGCCGCCTGGTATCGAGGTGGTCCCGCAGACATCCGGCGGCCTGGACGAGCGGCTGGCCGCCGCCTTCGCCGCCGTAGCGGACGGCCCCGCCCTGCTGGTCGGCATGGACACCCCACAGGTCACTTCGAAGCTCCTCGCCCCCGTACTGGATCCCGGCGCATGGCGGGAGTGCGACGCCTGGTTCGGCCCAGCGGAGGACGGCGGGTTCTGGGCGCTCGGCCTGGCTGAACCCGACCCAGCGCTGCTGCGAGACATCCCGATGTCCACCGCATACACCGCCGCCGCCCAGCGCCACCGCCTCACCAGGGCGGGCCTTCGGGTACGCGACCTGCCACTCCTGCGCGACGTGGACACAGCACCCGACGCTGCCGAGGTGGCGGCCACGGCGCCGGGATCCAGGTTCGCCACCCTCTTGACGCGCCAACCTCACTGGCCTGGTCTCCTGAGCCGGAGATTCGTCGTTGGTCTCACTCCCGCGCAGCCCCGATGAGCAGGCCGTTGCTACCGATTCCGCCCCCACTGTCATTCGACCTGCACCCACGGGTGTCACATCCCACGGGCCTCAAGGGGTCTAGGAGGAACCGCACCCGGGTGCGGCCCACTTGGCTTGGTTGTGAACAGCGGACCCCGATCGGCTGCGAGAAGGGACTTGATTGGCACAGGACTGTCAGCGGTGGGGTTACCTTCGTGGATGCGCGCGCCCAGGTCGGTGGCGCGTCCGGTCCGCAGACCGGCATTTCTCTCTTCCAGAGGGATATGCGAGGTATCCCTCATCCCCGACAAGGAGTCAAAGGCACATGGTGGATTCATTGCTGGCGGGCAAGAGCGCGCTCATCACCGGTGCGGCGCAGGGCATCGGCGCCGCCATCGCGCGGTTGTTCGCCGCGCAGGGCGCCAAGGTCGTGATCGCCGACATCAACGAGAACGGTGGGAAGAAAACGGCCGCCACGATCACCAAGGCCGGCGGCGAAGCGCAGTTCGTTCGGGCCGATGTCACCTCGTCGGCCGACCTCGAGGAGGCGGTCAGGGCGACCGTTGCCGCCTACGGCAGGCTGGACATCGCGATCAACAACGCGGGCATCGAGGAACAGGGCGGCGCGCCGCTTCACGAGCTCACCGAAGAGACGTGGGACAAGTTGGTTTCGGTGAACCTCAAAGGCGTCTGGCTGTCCATGAAGGCCGAGATCACCCAGATGCTGGCCCAGGGCGGGGGCACGATCGTAAACATGGCTTCCATCGCCGGGATGGTCGGCCTGCCGCTGGGCATCGCTGACTACTCGGCGGCCAAGGGTGGCGTGATCGCGCTGACACGCACGGCGGCCATCGAGTACGTCAAGCAGGGCATCCGCATCAACGCCGTGTGCCCGGGTGTCGTCCGCACCGCGCTGCTCGACCAGGCGATCAACGCCGGCATGTTCACCGAACCGGAGGCGGCCGCGCTGCACCCGACCGGTGTGCTGATCAATCCCGAGGACGTCGCACAGACGTGCCTGTACCTGGCCTCCGACCTGTCGAAGCACGTCACAGGGCACGCCCTACCGGTCGACGCGGGCATGGCGGCCGGCTGACGCCTGACCCAGCGCCAGAAATGGGCCCTCGTTTGAGAGCCCGTTCTGCTGTGCGGGGGCTTGGTTCTTTCGTTTGGATCTGGACTTTGCAGCCCTGCTGCCGACGTCGACGGAGGTCGATGACCTGGGAGCACGTGAGGGAGGGCGGAGGTGCACATGGTGCCCTGGTTGTACGTAGTCCCAGAGCAAGGCTGTCTGCCGGTCGATCAGCTGCTCGACAGCACCTTGACGAGTTCGCTCTCGTTGGAGCGG
This sequence comes from Streptomyces sp. NPDC087787, assembly GCF_044743035.1. Classification (NCBI taxonomy): domain Bacteria; kingdom Bacillati; phylum Actinomycetota; class Actinomycetes; order Kitasatosporales; family Streptomycetaceae; genus Streptomyces; species Streptomyces sp. NPDC087787. Next base: position 36,653 of record NZ_JBIUVQ010000026.1, on the reverse strand, counting down.
CGGAGTGCGGTCCAAGTGGCCGAAGGACTCCTGCAATTCAGCGTCGGTGGGGGTGCGGACTTCCTCGCTGGGCCGCAACGCACGTGCCCGGCCGGCCATCCCGTCATCGGTATCGGATCCGCCCCTTCCTGCTGCAGCGCGGTGCTCCGAGGCGACGTGCCAAGAGCAGGGATTCGGCGGCGGCCGCGACGGGCTCGGGTTCCTTCAGATCGAGGTAGCTCGCAGCACGGTAGGCGAGAAACACCCCGCGGGTCTCGTCCCGGGCCGGGGGCAGCAGGTCTTCACCTTCGGTGAGGAGCCGGTGAGCGCGGCCGATGTCGCCGAGGTCCAGGAGGGCCTGGCCGGAGTCCACGGCGAGATCGGCTTCGGAGACCCAGGCGCACCAGGCGGGTCGGTCGGCGCCGGCGTCACCCAGGTGTTTCTCCGCCGCTGCAAGGGCACGCAGCACAGCGCGCCGTTCGATCCGGTCGCCCTGTGCGGCGAGGGCGCGGGCGAGGCGTAGCTGGAACAGGCGGCGGGCGGCGGGGTTCTGGGCACGGGTCAGGGCGTGGTTGAGGACGTTCGCCGCGGTGGTGTCGTCGACACGATCGAGGAGGAGAAGGTTTTCGCCGTCGGCGGGCGCACCACCGTGGAGTACCCGGGCGGTCAGGCTGTGGCCCTGACGAAGGTGCTGCGGGAGTGCCACGGTGCGGTGGACTGGCCCGAGGGCCGTGAACTGGCCGTGTGGCCGGACTGGGTCACCGGCTGCAACGTGCTCTTCCACCGTCAGACCGCGCTGGACATCGGCCTGTTCCGAACCGATCTCGGACGTCGGGGGCGGTGGATGGGTGACTGCGAGGACCTGGAGTTCGTCGACCGGCGGTCGTCTCTCTCCCCCCGGTCTACCGGCCGGAGACGACCCTCAAGTACTTCGTCCGCCAGGGCGCTGGGCACGGCTACCGCCACACTGGAGGGCATGACGACCTCCACTCCGCCGCTGAGGGAAGCCGCCCGCGCCATCGTTCTCGACGCCGACGATCGCGTCCTGCTGCTGCGCTACGACGAAAACGACGGCTTCTGGGCGACGCCAGGCGGCTCACTGGAGTACGGGGAAGACCACGCAGCAGCGACGCTCCGCGAGCTGCGTGAGGAACTCGGTATCGACGAGGAGGCGGTCGAACTGGGGGCGCAGCTCGCGGAGCGCAGCAAGGACCACCTCGTCGGCGGCCGTAAGGTCCGCGCCTGGCGGCCTGCCGCCGCGGCGGCAGGCCGTGCCGCTGCCGTTGTTGGTCCCTCTTCTCGGGGATGGTGCGTGCGATACCGCGTCTGCGGAGCCGCAGAGGCTGTCGCAGCGTCCACCCCGGAGGGAGATCAGGGGTATGCCGACCGGCCGGGGTCCGCTTCTGCTTTCGTGATCACCAATCGGACAGCCCACCTCAGCAACGCGAGTGCACGCGCGTGGTGCCGCCGGTTGTGACAGTGCCGCTGGCCACATCCAGGACGATGACGGTTTCCTCGCGCGGGTCATGCACTCGACAGTTCGTCCTGTAGAACCATTGCCGTGACAGGCCACCACCGGAGTTCGCCGTCAGGCTGCCGAGTTGAACGGCCGGCAGGCCGGGAGCTGCGCTCCAGAACTGGACACGTCCGTTGGGGGTCAGGCCACTTCCACTGGCGAAGAGGTCTCCGCCCAGTTGGTGCCGGGCTGTGATGATCTGGACGCCGCCACGGGGAATCGCCGAGGGGGCGGCCAGACGCATGACCGCGCTCGCGTTGTCGCCGCGGGCCCGGTCGCGGCTGGACGGCGGTACGCAGACGTGGTCGGAGGGACGGGCCTCACGCCAGACGAAGCCCTGCTTGCACGTATCGGGCCCAAAGGGGCCACCGCCGGGCCGCCTGCGCGACGGCCCCAACTCGTTCTCCCTGCGCGTGTCCGTACGTACGCCGGGGGTTACGCACACCAGGTCGCCGGGAAACGCCTCCCGCCACACGAAGCCCTGTTTGCAAGTGTGGGGGCCGAATTGGGCCACGGCAGAGTCAGCTGGTCCCGCCACGGTCATCGTGCCGCCGATGACCGCCAGCGCGACCGCGAGCCGCCCGGCCCAGCGGCGTTGCAAGACCCTGCCACAAGAGGCGATTTCGCCCGTCTGTGCCCCTTTGATTCGCATGACCATCTCCTCACGGTTAATCGGAGGTTATTCGGCCTGCGGATCCCGATACCGCGGCCCGCCAAAAACAGGCTGCAACACCACTCCACCGGCGCCGCCATCAGCCTGGCCCGCCTCGATGCCTGGCTCATCGCCAGACCCCTCGCCCGCACCCGCATCTCACTCTTCGCAGCACACCGCCCCGCTGGATGAGATCCAGCGGGACGGATTTACCAACAGCGTCCAGCTCGGCAGGGGCCCGCGCTGCCCATGGGCAGGACACGATCGGGGTAAACACCATGGCGGTGGCGGCTCCGATCCAGCAGATGGTGGCGTGGTTTCGCGAGCACCCGGCGGGCTGAGGACGCGGGGCCGGCCATCACTCACCGCCTCCGCCGGCACGAGTGGTGAGCCGGGCCAGGGCGGACGGGCGGCCGCGAGGAGTCGCCCCGTACCTCGTCCGAGTCGATCGCGGGATGCCCAAGCAGCACGTCGAGGTCGCCGCGGGGGTACAGCGCCACCCGGTGCTGCTTCCGGCGACGTTGGCAGTACGACCGGACCCACGTGGTCTGCAGCCAGCCAGCCAGCGCGGTCCGGATGGCCGACGTCGCTCCGCCGCACCTCGAGATACCGGGCCACGCCCTCGATCCGGCACAGCTGCCCGGACTCCCGGGCGCGCTCCAGCGCCGTGGGACGCCGCCCTTCGGTGACCGTGGCCGGGCCCCGTGTGCGTCGACCGACCAGCGACCGGTCGCGGCGTACCCCACGCGCGTGCGAGGCTCCCCCAGTGAGCACCCTGCGACGCCCTCTGGGCACTGGCCCGAGCACCACCAGGAGCACGGAGCCGACGGACTCCTCTCCGCGCCTTCTGCCCGTCGAACGAGTCGAGCCCGCCGCCCTCCCGGATGACGACGAGTCCCAGGACGTGGCCGAGCGGAAAGGCCGGCGGACCCTTGGGCCTGGCGTCGCGGGAACGCCATAGGGCGAGCAATGTGGCCCCGGGAGCATGCGGAACATCGGAGGCCGCTGCCATGAACCCGATGATCGGCCCCTCGCCCGGTACGCTGCGCCGGAAGGAACTGGGCAGAGGGAGAGTGGGCAGGTCATGGGGCGTCAGAGGCTGAGGGCGTTCCCGGCCGGTCGAAGATGAGCCGCGAGCAACTCATCGATGCCCTCGCCGGCAGCGCACGCCGCCGTAAGAAGAGCGCTGCCTGACCGCCGCGGCCAACCGTATCGGCTCACCTCAACCACATGCCCTGCGCGATGACAGCAGCCGGCTCAAGGCATGCCTTGCGCGTGTCCGCTGCCGTCGGGCCCGTGGCACATCCCAGGGTTCCGTGTTCGAACCGCGGCCTGGATCTTCCGGGCGACGGAACCGAGCGTCGCGAATCCCCGGCGCCCGTTGATCTCGCGCAGGGCCAGGTCGGCGGCATCGGAGGTGGCATCGGCCGCTGCCTGGCACTTCGCGGTGAACATCTGAGGTGAGGAGGTCGAGCAGGGCGAGATCGTGCCCGAACCGAACTGCGGTTCATCCGCCGAGAGACGCTCCTCAAGAACGAGCTTCACGTCCTCGGCGGCCTCTGCCTTCGCCGAGACCGGTTCACTCGACGACGAGGGGAGGCCGAAGGCTGGTCCGAAGGATTCATGTTCCCGGAGCTACCACATCCCGTGATGAGCACCCCGGACAGACCCAACGTGGCCGCCGCCCGCAGTGCACGCCACTGCATCTTCCACTTCCCCTCCGGACTGTCGCGTCACCCCACCCCCAGGGGTCGTTCAAGATCGGAGCCGAAGCCGGTGGCGCTATGTCCGTGGGACGTCCTTGACGAACACCAGCCCGTCGGTGTCCGCCAGTTGGGCCGGGTCGAGCGGGGCGTACCCGAACCAGGGGGATACCCGGGGCGAGGGCAGGGTGTCGCCGAGGGCAGTGGCCAGCCGCCGGGTGTCGATGACGCGGCGGTCCTCCGGAAGGGCGTAGAGGAGTCCTTCCACGGTGTCCGGGGGCGGCGTGTCCACACCCTGGTGCCGGATGGTGCCGAGGGCCGTGGCCACGAAGGCGTACTCCTCGCCGAGTTGGGCGCTCACCAGCGCACCGGCGCTCCACCACTCCACCGGCCCCTGCCACATGCGCATCGTGCTCTTCTGCCGCTGGAGGTGGGAGTTGTGGGCGTGGACGAGTGCAGGGCCCCGGGCGGCGACGGCGAGGAGGTTGTGGGCCATCATCACGTCCCGCAGCGCGCACAGCCGTGTCATGCGGGCCGGTGAGGGGTCGGCCATCCAGTAGTGGTAGCGCAGCAGACCGGTGGCGGTGCGCCCGTACAGACGTGCCCGGCCGAAGTCGTCCTGCGAGGTCGCCGCGAGCAGGTGGGGAGTCTGCGCGTCGAGCAGCGCCACCAGATCGTCGGCGAGCAGCCGCAGTTGTCCGGCCTCGGCCGACCGCCCCACGGACTGGGCCGGGTCCATCATCGCGGCGGAATCGGTCCACTGCTCGTCAACGCCGAGCAGGCGGTCGAGTGTTGCCCCGGTGCAGGGCAGCAGGTCCGCGTCCACCCGGGCCGAGAGGTAGCCGTGGAGCGCGGTGAGGGCCGGCCGGGGGCTCGCGGCGCCGGTGATCTCCAGCGGGCCGTCGAAACCGGCGAAGCGGAGCCGCTCGGAGGCGGGCCGGCCGTCATTGTGGGCGCGCATCCAGCGCACCAGCTCGCGGTTGGCCGCGAAGGCGCCCCAGCCGTGGCTGAAGCCGTGCTCCATGACCTCGTCGAGGGCGCCCGTTCCGGAGGTGACGTAGTCGTCCACGACCAGGCCCTTCAAGCAGTCACTCTCGATCGCGATCGTCCGGTAACCCCCCTGCTCGACGAGTTCCTGGAAGAGTTCGTTGCGCAGGGCGAGCAGAGCGTCCTCGCCGTGGGTGGGCTCGCCCAGGGCGAGCAGCCGCGGCCGTGCCGGGAGCAGTCTCATGACGGCCGCCGCTTCGACGGCATGGGCGGTGTCCTTGATGTCGGTAGCCATGCCTTCAACGCTATCGTTGAAGGCTCGGTTGAAACTTTTCGACGATATCGTCGGCTCATGGGGAGAAACTCTCAAAGCGGTGAGCGGCTCAGACCGGTGGACCTGGCGCGCGGGCACGGGCTGTCCACGCAGGCGATCAGGAACTACGAGGAAGCCGGCATCCTCCCGGCCGCCGACCGCACAGCCCACGGCTACCGCACCTACACCCCGCTGCACGCGGCGGCCCTTCGCGCGTTCCTCGCCCTGGTGCCCGGCCACGGCCACCGGACGGCGACGTCGATCATGCGGGCGGTGAACGAGGGCGCGGCCGACGAGGCGTTCCGCCTCATCGACGAAAGCCACGCCCAGCTCCTCGACGACCGGCGGACCCTCCAGGCCGTGGAGGGCGCCCTCCGTGACCTGGAGCCCATCGCGGCGTCCGAGCCTGACGCGGTGCGCGGGCCCCGTGGCACCTTCATCGGACCGCTGGCCCGCAAGCTCGGCATCCGGCCCGCGACCCTGCGCACATGGGAACGCGCCGGACTCGTACGCCCACGCCGTGACCCGCAGACCGGCTACCGCGTCTACGACGAGGCCGACGTCCGGGATGTCCGGCTGGCCCACCAACTCAGACGCGGCGGCTACCTGCTGGAGCAGATCGCCCCGCTGATCGCCCAGGTGCGGGCGGCCGGCGGGCTGGAGCCGCTGCAGGCCGCACTGGGCGACTGGCGCGGCCGGCTGTCCGCCCGCGGACGGGCGATGCTGACCGGGGCCGCCGAACTGGAGGCGTACCTCCGCGAGCGCGGATGAGACATGCCTGGGGTGCTTCCGCCGGGAGCAGCGCCGGCCGGGTCCGCCGCGGTGGGCACCTCTGCGGTTCGATGAGGAGCTTCCCCGCGGGTCCGGTTGCCGGGCTCTTGAGGTGGCCGGTAAGTTCACCGAGCCCGAGTGCGTTTTCCGACGGCCGTGCGCATGCGTCCGCGGCGCAGGCTCTCGAAGACCGGTGCGAACAGCTCGGACAGGTGCTGCCCGCCGTCCTTGTGAACGGTGTCGCGCGGGCGGAAGAACCCCACGCGTACGTCCTTGCGGCCGGTGAGGCACTCCGCCGAGAGCGGCGTTCCCGACAGCGGACCGTAGACACATATCCGAACTGGTGGAAACGCGTATAGCGACGACGTCACACGGCCGACGGACCGAGCGGGCGCGGCACCGTCCCGGGCCCTGGCTGACCTGCGTCGAAGCCCCGCGTAACTTGTCATGCGGGCTCAGACGCCCTTACTCAGCGATTGCGGTGCTTCTTCAGTTGAGGTAGTCGGCGACCAGGGCGGCGAATTCGCCCGGGGCGGCCATGCGGACACCGAGATCCGCGGCCTTGGCTCGCTTGGACCCCGCGCCGTCTCCGGCGACGACGAGGGTGGTCTTCTTGGAGACGCTGGAGGAGGAGCGGCCGCCGGCCCGCTCGATCAGCTCGTTCATCTGGTGGCGGCTGAGCTTCTCCAGGGGGCCGGTCATCGCGCCGGTGACGACCACGGTCATCCCGGCCAGCGGACCGCCCGCACGCTCGGTGTTCTCGTCGTGGTCGCCGGGGCCGCCCTCGTACGGGGCGGGTGCGGTGGCGCCGGGTTCGGTCATGTTCACCCCGGCGGCGGCGAGTTTGTCGATGAGCGGGGCGAGTTCGGCGAGTTCTGCGACGATCGAGGGGGCCTTCTCGGTGCCGATGCCCTCGACCTGCCGCATCGATTCCGCGTCCGCGGCGCGGATGTTGTCCATGGTGGCGAAGTGCCGGGCGATACGGCGGGACATGGAGCGGCCGGTGCCGCGGACCCCGAGCGCGCACAACACCCGCGACAGCGGCCGGCCCTTGGCCGTGGCGAGGGCGGCGAGGAGGTTGTCGGTGCTGGTTTCACCCATCCGTTCCAGGCTCAGGAGTTGCTCGCGGGTGAGGGCGATCAGGTCGGCGAGATCGGCGACGAGGCCGGCGTCGACGAGCTGGACGACGCGGGTGTGGCCGAGGCCTTCGATGTCGAGCTGGTCGCGGCCGGCCGCGTAGGACAGGGCGGCCACCAGGTGGCAGTTGCGTCCGTTCTCGCAGCGCCAGCGCTGCTCGCTGGTGTCGATGCCGGCCCCGCAGCGCGGGCACGTCTTGGGGAAGGCGATGGGCTGTTCGTCGCCGGTGCGCAGGTGGGCGACGGGGGCTTCGATGCGGGGGATGACGTCGCCGGCCCGGTGGACCATGACGTGGTCGCCCAGGCGCAGGTCGCGGCGGGTGATGTCGGCCGGGTTGTGGAGGGTGGCGTAGGTGATGGTGGCGCCGTCGATCTCGACCGGTTCCAAGACGGCGCGCGGGGCGATGATGCCGGTGCGGCCGACGTTCCACTCCACCTCGAGCAGCCGGGTGATCTTCTCGACGGCGGGCAGCTTGTAGGCGATCGCCCAACGCGGAGCGCGTGAACCCGATCCTGCCGTCTGCTGGTCGGCGGCCGGGTCGGCCTTGATGACGATCCCGTCGATCCCGAAGGGCAGCTCGGCCCGCAGGGCGGCGATCTCCCGTACCCGGGCCAGCACCTGTCCGACGGTGCCGGCGGTGATGCCGGGCACCGCGGTGGTGGCGGTGGTGTTTATCCCGAACGTGGCGGCCTGCGCCATCAGCTCGCTGTGCGCGAGTTCGCCCAGCCGCGCGGCGAGCGCCGTCCCGGTATCGGGCCGGGGCAGCAGACCGTAGCCGAAGAACGTCATCGGCACGGTGTAAGTGCGCTCCTTGGCGCGCAGGGTGCCCGCCGCGGCGCCGCGCGGATTGGCGAACGGCTGTCCGCCGTGCGCGGTGCGCACCTCGTTGGCGTACTCGAACTGAGCGGTCGTCATCAGGACTTCGCCCCGGACTTCCACGGTGACCGGCTCGGCCAGTTCGTCCGGCAGGCCCTCGATCGTGCCGATCGCGTGCGAGACATCCTCTCCAGCCGTCCCGTTCCCGCGCGTGATCAGCTGTCTCAGGCGACCGCCGGCGTAACGGGCGGCGACCGCGAGCCCGTCCAGCTTCGGCTCGACGCTGAACCGCTCGACCTCGTGCCCTATGCGCCGGCCCAGGGAAGCTGTCCAAGCGGTGAACTCCTCCGGCGAGAACACGTTGTCCAGACTCAGCATCGCCACCGTGTGCGGGACATCGCCCTCCGCGGCGCCGCCGGCGACCTTCCCCGTCGGGGAGTCGGGCAGCACCTGATCAGGATGGTCGGCCTCCCACGCGGCGATGCCTCGCACCAGCCGGTCGTAGGCGTCATCGTCCAAGGCCGACGTCCCACCCGCGTAGTAGGCGGCCGACGCCTTCACCGCGTCCTCGACCGCCTGCGCGTAGGCGGCGGCATCCGTGATCACAGCTGCAGGTGTTGTCATGCCCGTCATCCTGCCTGCCACCACTGACATCGCCCGATACAGCGGGACGGAGGAACGACCGCGAAGAAGACGGGGCGGAGGCCGCGCCGCCCAGCCCCTAGGGCATTCCAGGAGGGGCGGGCTCCGCGGTAGCGCGCCACGCCGGCGGAGTCCGTGCGGATGAGCGTCTGCCGCCCTCGCCGGTACTTCTTCGGCAGTTGAGCCAGGGCCAGTTGAGCGATGGTGACGTGGTCGGCGGCGTGTTCGAGCCCGCATTCCCCGCTCAGACATCTCAGGGGGATAAGAAGTCAAGAGGGAACGGGAGTCTTGATCGTTGCTGAGGCCGCTGATTGGCAGCAGTGGCCGTCGGGTTGCCCGGGGCTTTGCACATTACAGTCCGGCCGCCTGGACCAGTGATGCCCGGTCGTCCTTGTTCAGTTGCAGGCTGGCCAGCAGTTCGTCGTCGGCCAGCAGGCGCCGCACCCATGCCGCGTCGGCAACGAATGCCGCTCGGCAGAGGGCCCGTTCAGGGTGGTCGTTCTCGGGGCCGCTGACCGCCAGGTCCCACGCGTTGTCGGGGTCGGTCGGTGCGGACAGCGCGGCGGCTACGAGCACGAGCCCGAACAACTCCTTCCGGCGTGGGATCGATGGATCGGCAGTCAGTCTCAGCAGGTACGGGACGACCGCCGGCATGGTGGCACTAATGGACATCGGCCCTGACATCACAAGCCAGTCCAGTGCTCGTTCGGCCATTTCAGCCGCGTCGGGATCGAGCAGTCCTCGTAGGATGACCGGGACATCAACCGGGCAGCCGGGAATGGACGACCACTGCACGTCCTCGCACCCTTCCAGTGCTGGATGCGGAGAAGCCTCTTGCCTCAGGTGCGGGTAGGCCGCCGTCAGGGCTGCTGTCGCGGTCACCGCTGCGGCCTCGTGATCCACTTTGCACACCAGCGTGCCTCCCATTCGCCCGTTGCCGCCGTACCGGCGAACATCGACACCACGAGTCTATGCACGCCCCACCTTCACGGCCTTGACAACCCAGCCCTTATTCACCGGTGCATTCACTTGTGCAGCACGGAAGCTGAGCCGGAGTCGAAACTCGTGAACAAAGCCACGAGGGTTCGCGGGTCATCCAGACGCGAAGGCGATTTGCTCGTCGAACGGTTGCCGGGTCTGGAAGCAGTGGTGGAGCTGGCCGAGGAAGCGGTTGAGCAGGTGGCGTTGGGCGGCGTTGTGCCAGTCTCCGTGCTCGCGCCGGCGCCGGTAGTGGGCGTTGGCTCCGGGGGAGGCCTGGAGGGCTGAGAAGGACCAGAGGAAACCGGCGTTCATGAGCCGGTTGTTCTTGACGAAGCGGCGGCCGACATAGCGTTTCTTGCCGGAGGCACGGGTGATCGGGGCGGACCCGGCGTACGACTTCAGGGCTCTGGCGTCGGCGAATCGGTTGCGGTCGTCGCCGATTTCGGCGAGGACGCGTGCTCCGAGCAGGGGGCCGAGGCCGGGGAAGCTGAGCAGGATCTCGCCGTCGGCGTGCTGGCGGAATGCCTCATCGACGGCTGCCGCGAGGTCGTCCGCGGCCTGGCAGGCGGCGTCCAGCTGCTTGGGGAGAGCCAGGGGCTGATGGCCGAGGGTGCCCTCGACGGCTGGGAGCTGGCGGGCGTACTCCGAGCGGAGGATGCCCCGCAGGCGCTCGGTTTCGCTGTCGAAGGAGCGAGTGCGGCCGCTGCGCTTGAGAGCGGCTCGCAGCTGGGCGAGGGTCAGTTTCGCGGCTCCCGCCGGGGTGGGGGCCAGGGTGAGGACGACGCGGGCGTCGGGGCGGGTCAGGCCGTCTTCTCTGCCTGGAAGGCATGCAGGGCGGCGGGGTAGTACTCCCGCAGCAGTGAGCGGACCTGGTTGGCGATCTGCTGCCGGCTCCAGACGGCGTCCTGCTGAGCGCGGGCCAGGACGGTGATGGCCTGGGCGAGTTCGGATTCGGCGGGCAGCGGCCGGTGGAAGCACCGGGGCGAAGGCGAAGCGTCAGGTGGCGCGCGCGTGACTCCTGCGGCGCGGCGGTGCGGGTGGGGCATGCGGGAGTGGCCGGTGGAATGAGCGGCTTGTTCATCCCTACGAACTTCTCACCTCACGGGTACCCACCTCCCTGATCATCTGATAGTAAACCTTCCTAACAGTGACTCCAACTGACCACCCCCCACACTCACTTGGAGGCCCCGTGGTCCACTCAGCCCACGACGCCGCAGACCGCTTCACCACCTCGCGCCGTACGCTCCTCGCCCTGATCGGCGCGTCCTTGGTGGCAGTCCCGCTCCTGAACGCCCCGCACGTCGCGGCGTCCCCGGTGTCCGCCGAGGCGATCGGACTCGACGACCCGGCGAAGAAGGAGATCGCCATGAAACTGGTGTCAAGCGCCGAGAACTCCTCCCTCGACTGGAAGGCCCAGTACAACTACATCGAGGACATCCGCGACGGCCGCGGCTACACCGCCGGCATCATCGGATTCTGTTCCGGCACCGGCGACATGCTCGACCTCGTGCAGCTCTACACCGACCGCAAGCCCGGCAACGTCCTCGCCAAGTACCTGCCGGCCCTGCGCCGGGTGAACGGCACCGACTCGCATGCCGGACTCGATCCGAACTTTCCCAGTGACTGGCGCAAGGCGGCACAGGACACGGCCTTCCAGCAGGCCCAGAACGACGAACGCGACCGGGTGTACTTCAACCCGGCCGTCCAGCAGGGCAAGGCCGACGGCCTCGGAGTTCTGGGGCAGTTCACGTACTACGACGCCATCGTCATGCACGGTGACGGCAGCGACCCCACGAGCTTCCGCAACATCCGCAAGCGCGCCCTGCGTACGGCGAAGCCACCGGCGCAGGGCGGCGGCGAGGTGGCATACCTGAACGCCTTCCTCGACGCGCGGGTCCGGGCCATGAAGCAGGAGGAGGCCCACAGCGACACCAGCCGGGTCGACACCGAACAACGGGTCTTCCTGCGCAAGGGCAACCTGAACCTCAACCCGCCGCTGGACTGGAAGGTGTACGGGGACAGCTACCACATCGGCTGACCAGTCCGCCCCTACGCGAACAGCGGCATGCTCGACGGCCGGAATCCGACCGGGGACCGTGCCTGACCTCGACGCCGTCGCCGTCGGCCACAACGGCGGCGACGGCGTCCGTCAGGGAATCCAGGGCGGCCGACCGGCTGTTTTCGGCCTCCGCCACGGCGGATCCGGGCCACCGGGGCGCCGGGGACACCCTGCGCACGCCGTCCGCCAACTCCCGCTCAGCCTACGAGCGTTTCATGTCGGGCACTGGCGGCGCGCTGTGCATGCGATGCGTATGCCCGCCGCTTCGAGTGCGGTGGGGGGCGCCGTGCGGCGTCTCGTTGAGGTACGCGGGTCACTCGGGCACGACTACGGCCACCGTGTCCCCGGCGGCCCTCGGGCGGGAGGCGCCGAACGGACCACTCCGTGGCGATCGAACGAGTCCGCGGATTCCACCGTCCGCCGATTCTCGGCCGAAATGCCGAGCCAAGCGCAGGGCTGATCGGCTCTTGTGGGCCCGATGGGCCGGCGGGCCGAGCGACGTCGGCATGCGCTGGACATCGGTCGGCCGCCCAAGCACGAGCTACGCGAAATCATGAACACCGTAGTTCACGGAGGAGCCGTCAGGATTCGAGGGTGGCGACGGCCTGCTCGACCAGAGCCCGGATCTTTGCGTGGGACCGGTTCACCGCCTTCTGGTCTGCGGAGAGGGCCTCCCACCGTCCCCAGCACGGGGTGCGGACCGTGCCGCCACACCCCCCGGTAGCCCTTGTCCGCCCAGCACCGGAGCCGGCCTCGGCGATGGTGGTGACGATGCCGTGTTCGCGGGCCGCGCGGACGTCGTGGACGGCACCGGGCAGGGTCGGTGAGGCCCACAGCAGTCGGCCGAAGGGGTCTGCGATGACCTGCACCTTCATCCCGTGCTTCCTGTGTTTGCCGGATTAGAACGGCCGGTCCGCGGCAATGCGGTCGATCGGCAGCAGCGTGCCGTCCAGGATCAGATATGCTTTCACCGACACGGTCCGCACCGCGTCGGCCAGGCTGGGGGCGAGAGCGGCCAGGAGATCGACGGCCTCGGTGACGTAGCGGTAGGCCGTCGTGGTTCCGACGCCGAACCCGGCCGCGAGCTGGGCGCAGGCGGGTCCCACCCGCAGGTGGGCGAGTGTGAGGAGAGCCTGGCGGCCGGCGCTCAGGCGCCGCCAACGGGAACCGATCGCACGGCGGTGCCGCCGCAACTGCTGCGTGGGGAAGCGGAGGGCTGAGCTGGACGCGTCGACGCCCGACGGGTAAACAAGCACGTGAAGTCTCTGGTGGAGACGGTTCTCTTGGTCGAAAACCCATCTACCAGGAGTAACTGTCAGATCCTGTGGATCATCGGGGAGAGCCTCAAGCCAGCTGTAGCCATTGATCGAGGACTGCGAAGTCCTGGTCGGTGAGGCCGCGGGACGACGCGACGCGATGGAGCATCGCCTGGGCGGGGTGGTGGGTGGAGACCCAGTCTCGGTCGGCATCGGTGATCTCGTCGTCGACCCAGGCGAACGGGCGTCCGTCCGCCCACGCGGCGAGGGTTCGGGTCTTCCAGTGGAGCCCGAACCACTGGTCTTCGCGTTCGTGGGCCGCTGAGGGCTCTGGCCAGTTCACGACCGGCAGCTGCGGCATGCCGAGCCGCGGTGCCAGCTCGATATTGGCCTCTTCTTCCCAGGTGGTGGCCCAGACCAGGTCGCACGGCAGCGCCGCGAGTCGCGGCCCGATCTGCGGATCGAGCCGCGCCAGGTGCGCGTTCGATGCGGTGCCCGCCAGATCGCGCTGCGGGCCGTCACCGAACGGCAGGAGCGGCCCGTCGACGTCCAGGAAGAGCAGTGGACGATTCCCGTGCCTGGTCATGCTGCGCTCACCTCGCGACGCTCGACGAGGTAGCGATTCTGGAATGTGGCGCCGCTGCGTGAGAACCGCTCGCGCTCGCCCGTGGCGGCGTCGACGCGCCTGTCGTTCACGCGCGGCGCCTTGACCGGGACGGGGCCGGCGGCCGTGGTCACGGTGCGCTCGCGGTGGTGGCCGTTGCGGACCACCAGCCCGCGACCGGCTTCGTCACGCTGGTCGGCCAACTCGGCTATGTACTGGTTGACTTCGGCCTCCAGAGCCGCGGCGAGCATCCGCCGGGCGCCCTCGCGGACGATGTCGTCCATCAGGAAGCCGGTCTCGGTGGTTCCGTCGTTGTTGACTACGCTGAGCACGGGCGTGCCTTCCCGACCCGCGCGCCAACGCGGGCCTACTCGATGACCAGAAGTCGATCACTCGGCAAGGTACGCCCTCCGCGTTCCGCGAGGCACCTCTCCCGAGGCCGATCCACAGGTCTTGAGCATTGCTTCAGCAAGCCTCGGGTCTCCGCGCTACGGCTATCGGTGTTGCAACACCGACCGGCATCAGAGATGCGCGCCAGCCGAACGTCACAAGACGTTGCCGAGTGCCAGGCTCAGAACCACGAGACCAAGGCTCACTGGCATGCCCACCAGGGCTAGAAGCAGTGGGAGGGACGCGGCAAGCGGGTTGGACAGGGAACGTCCCGGCTGCAGCCGGTTGCCCCACCCGTGGCCGACTTCCACACGCAACCGCTCGGCCGCACGGCCAGAGACGAGAACGGGTGGGCCCGAGCGCTTGAGCAGCACATCGCATACTGCGGCGTCAGGTGTTCCTTTGCCACCTGCGAGCTTGTCGATGATGATTCGATTGCCGTGTACGTCCGTGAGGACGAGCCAGGCAGCGGAGGTACCGCGTCCGGAGACCTCCAGGCAACCGACCTTCTTGAGCTGGGCGAGATCGATGGTGCGTCGGCCGGTGAGCGTGCGAGCGGAGAGCAGGCCGCCTGCGTGCAGTTGTGCATGCCAGCCCTGATTGACGCCGTACACCGCTGCGGCACCGAGCAGGAGCGAGAACATCGCGAGCAGGCACAGCCCGTCGTCGACCAGACCGGCTCGCACGAGCATCGCCGGTACCACCACCAGAAGCGGCGTGGTCAGGTGGGCGAGGAGGTTGCCGATCCGCTGCCCCGGCCGCCCCTGGCCGGGAAATGTGGATATCGTGCCTTCGGCTGCGTCGGTAGTCATGCCCCGACGGTATCCACCACTCAGAGACGTGGTGACGAACCCGCAGGTGGAAAGTGTCGGCAGCTCGCGTCGGAAATCGTTTCGAGGCGAGTTGGCGAGTAACTCGGGTCCAGTCGTCGTGATCGATGTCGATGACATTGGATGTCACTACGGTGGTCGTCTGTTCTTGGGCGATCTCGACGGGGAGGGGTCATGACGCTCGGTGCGGTGCTGTTCGACGTGGACGGGGTTCTGCTCAACTCGACTGAGCATCCGCCAACTTGAAGTCGCAAGTCAAAGGGCTGGTGTGACCGGTCCTCGGGGTGCTCATGCTGGTCGTGGGCGGGGGTCCGCAGAGTAGATCGTTAGTCAGCGGTCGGCTTGTCGGTTCTTGAAGTACGTCTCGTCATTCCGGCCAGGTGCCTGGAGACGGGCTCGGGCGGCGGTGTTCGGGGCGGCATCATGTCGGCCCTCGCAGAAGGGCGGATTTGCGCCTGGGATCATGAGTGGATGTCCGAGGTACCGAACCCGATGTCTAATCTGTGGCCGCTCGTGCCGTCTGGCGCTACCGACTGGCTGCTGGAGCTGTGTGGCGACGGTCTAACCGGGTTCATGCCTTCGGCGATGCCTGACGCGGTGTGGGCGCTCAACGCCATGTACGAGCACGAGCAGGGGCCACACGAGGTGTCGTACGACGAATACCACTAGGCACGCCTTGCCAACGGGAGCATTCAGCCCCACATGCTCGGGGGCATCAACTTCGACGCCGTAAGCATCGCCACGGGGGGAGGTCTGGGCCGTGCCCGGCACCCCGGCCCTGGCTGGCGGCGGCTGCGCTGGACCGAGCTTGCCCAGCGGACCGGCGACCCGATAGTGCCCGACGGTCTGATGCCCTCCTACCGCTGCTTTCCTTCGGCCAAGAAGGAAGGCAGCTGGCCACTGGGAGTGATCCCGCCGACTGAGGGGAGCTTGGACCGTGAGACCTGGAACCGGCTGATTGCCATCCTCACCCAGTACAGCCCTGGGGGCCCCGAGACCCGCTGCCTGGCCTACTACAACCCGCTGACGCTCGGAGCCATCGACTTCGACAACCTCCACGTGCGTGAGGGTCGGCTCGGCGACGCCGAGCTCCTGTACGACCAGTCCGAAGCAGACTTCAGCCCGTCCAACTTCTGGGCTGACGATCGCTCCTGGATCCTGTGCACCGACTACGACCTGTGGGCCACCAAGGTTGCCGGTTCGCCGGCCCTCATCAACGCATTGCTGAACGACTCTGAGATCGAGGCGGTTAGTCTGCCCTGGGCGCACTGATGACGAGCCACCTTGTGTCCTTTCCCAGCCCTGGAGCGCGAGCGCATTCCAGTACCTGCCCGCTGGGGCCAGGCGGCCCTCTACGATCCGGTGCATGCTGGATCCCGAGTTGCTGGAACGGATCACCGCGCGGCGCGCGGAACTGGACGAACTCGAAGAACAGCTGGCCAATCAGCTGGCGGGAGTGCGGGCCGAGCGTGACGAACTCGCCGGCGCCGAACGCGTCCTCGAACGGATGACCGGGCAGCTCGCCGAGGAACGCGCCACCGCCGGACCAGTGCCCGGGCAGGTGGCCGGCCGGGCAGTGATCCTGATTCCGCACCGCGAACCGGGCGTGGAGGAGGACTCGCTCCCGTGGGACTACCAGCGCATCATCGCCGCCGTGCGGCAGGCCGCCGGGCCGGTCATGGCCCGTGAGGTTGGCGAGCTGGTGGGGGTGGACGGCAGCGTGCGGTCCAAGCTGGAACCGCTACGCAGCAAGCTGGTAAGACTTATCGATCGCCGCTGGCTGCGGAAACTGCCCGACGGCCGGTTCACCACCCGCCTGTCAAGGACTTCAAGTTGGCGGAGGCTCACTGGGCCGCAGATCTGGGGAGCTCTCCCAACGTCACGCTGGAAACCGAGGAACTGCACGGCGTGCCCGCCATGATCAAAACCGGTCTGGCGGTGGGCCTCATCCCGGCCACTCTCATCAGCAAAGAGCCCGACCGGTCCGGAGCCGAACGGGTTGTTCTTCCGCCCAGGGCCGCACCGCTCCACCGCGAGATACTTGCCGCAGCCCAGCATCCGCCCCCGATCATCAGCGAGTTGATCACGCCCCTGGTCAACGCTCCGCAGAGCGACCGGTTGTAGCCGCCAACGCGGGTCCCGGCACCGGATCCCGCCTGCGGTCGCCGATGGCCGTCCTCGCACTAGCGGGTCTGCTTCCCGCCGGCGGAGAAGCGGGCATAGTACGTGAGGACCGGCTGCAGCCCCCGACGCTCATAGAGGCGCCGAGCACCAGTGTTGGCCGCAAAAGTCCCGATGAGCAGATCGCCGATGTCGAGCCTGTTCAGCTCAGCGTCCACCTCGTCGAGCAGCAGCGTGCCGAGGCCGTTCCCACGCTCGGTCGATGCGACAGAGAGCGATTGGAGCTCGGCGATGCGGGTGCCCGTCACCCAGGTGTCGTCGGGCCCGGCGTGGATCTCCACGAAGGCGTAGCCGACCGCTTTGCCGTGACGTTCGGCGAGGAGGATGAAAGACCCCTCTTCCAGGATCCAACGTCGGTAGCAGGAGCGGCGCAGTTCCCAGGAGCGCGCGTCCGGGAAATACGCGAACCCCGGTTCGACGGACTGGTGGTGAGCGTGCAACGCGAGCCACAGAGGCTCCAGCCGGTCGATGAGCTCAGCACCTCCCTTGTGGAGGGTGACGTCACCGTGGACGTGGTGTGCCTGACTCATCTCAACGTCTCTCTCTTTCTTGCCTCGACGCACAAGTCGGTTCCTTCCGGGCTGTCGGATGGAGATCGCACACACCGTCGGACGAGCCGCCTTCCGCATGGGCGCCGCACTCCGCGCCGCGGATGCGAACCCGCCGGAGACGACGACGGCTACGCCGACGGACCGGCACCCATCTCGGAAGCAGCCTCCGATCCGGCCTCCGGACGAACGACGTCAGCGAGAGTGACCGAGTTGGGCGAGGGCGTGGTCCAGCATGTCGACGAAGAAGTCCACCGCGGTGGTGTCGATGCACAACGGTGGCTTGATCTTCAGGATGTTGAGGTGGTCACCGGTGGGCTGGACGATGACACCGAGGTCGAGCATGCGGTCGCAGAGTTCGGCGGTCTCTTCCGTGGCGGGTTCCAAGGTGACGCGGTCGCGGACGAGTTCGAGGCCGAGGTAGAGGCCCGAGCCGTGGACAGCGCCGATGATGCCGTAGCGGTCGGCCAGTGCCTCGAGCCGGCTCTTCAGACGGCCGCCGACGCGCACCGCGTTGCCCTGGAGGTCCTCATCGCGCAGGGTGTCCAGGACGGTGAGGCCCACGACGCTGGAAACCGGGCTGCCACCGGTGGAGGAGAAGAAATAACCCTGGTCGCGGTACCGGTCCGCAACCGACTTGGACGTGATGACGGCACCGAGGGGGTGCCCGTTGCCCATGGCCTTGGCGACACAGACGACGTCGGGGACGACCTGCTGCTGTTCGAAGCCCCAGAACCAGTGTCCGAGACGGCCGTAGCCGACCTGGACCTCGTCGGCGACGGCCAGGCCACCGTGACGGCGCACCGCCGCGTACACCTCGGCGAGATAGCCGTCGGGCAGGGCGACTCCTCCGGCGTTGCCGTAGAAGGTCTCGCTGAGGAAAGCCCCTGCCGGGCGGCCGGAGGCGGCCAGTTCGTCGATCACCGCGGCGGCCTCGGGCCCGTAGCGCAGCGCGTCCGGCCCGCGGTGCAGGCCGCGATAGGAATTGGGGGAGTCCACGGTGTGGACCCAGCTCGGACGCGTGGCGAGGGCGTTCGGGTTGTCCTGGAGTGAGGTGGAGACCGCGTCGGAGGCGTAGGTCCAGCCGTGGTATGCCTCTCGCAGAGCGACGACGTCGTGCTGTCCGGAGGCCCCGATGGCCAGCCGCAGGCCCAGATCCACCGCCTCGGAACCGGAGTTGACCAGGAACACCGTGTCCAGGGGCTTGGGCAGGAGGGCGGCGAGGCGTTCGGTGAACTCCACCACCGAGGCGTAGTGGAATCGGGAGTTGGTGTTGAGCCGTCGCAACTGCCGGGAGACCGCCTGCTCGACGCGGGGGTGCGCATGGCCCAGCGGGGTGACGTTGTTGACGATGTCGAGGTACGCGCGACCGTCGGTGGACAGCAGATGGTGGCGCCAGCCGCGCTCGATTCGGGGCGGGTTGGCGTAGTAGTGCTCCTGCACGGTCGCGAACACGGCGTCACGTCGGTCGAGCAGGTCCCTGTCCTGCGCACGGTCGGTGGCCCGGAGACCGATGAGCGGGGCGGGGTCTGCGGTGAGCGCGAGCCAGCCGGCGGCGTACTCGGGGCGCACGGTGGCAGGGACGGAGGGGCCGTCGGCGTTGCGCAGCGCAAGGTGGAGCGGAGTTCCGGAGGGGAGATGGGCGAGGTCCTCGCCCGCCTGGACCGTCGAGCCGGTGGAGACCACTGGGTGAACCGTGCGGGGGAAGGACAACGTCAGCGTCCGCGGGCCGTAGGTGATCTCCACCCGGCCCGGTGCCGCGGCGAGCACTTCCCCGGCGGCGGGGGCCTGCGCCACGTCGGGCCGCCCGAGCCGCAGGTCGATGCCGGTGGGCACCGTGGGAGCGGAGACGGCTGACAGTGCCGGAGCCTGAGTGAGTCGTGGACGCGCGTACCGGGTGGCCACCGCGGCTGCTCCGTCCGCGAGCGCGGAGGCCGCGAGCCGGTCCTCGGCGCCGGCTTCGAGCCAGGCTCCGTGGTTCATGGAGTCGGCGTCGGTGGACAGGTCGAGGAGGGTGATGTCGTCGGCGGCGAGGCCGCGCAGCAGGAAGTGCGCCGGTGAATCGGCGCGGGCAGGGACGTCGGCCAGGCCGATCGCGTCCTTGATGAGGTGGACCATCACTGGAAGGGGCAGGCGGGTGGCCTGCTCGAATATGTGCCACTCGCGGTCGAGCGCGGCCTTGGCGTAGGCGTTGTCCTCGTCGACGGCGGCCTGGTGCCGCCCGCTGGCGACCAGGCCGGCCGCGCGCAGGACCACGAGCGGCCACAACGCCTCCGCCTCCTCCGGGGACAGCGACCGAACGGCGTGGAAGGCCCGGACGGCGGGCAGCAGGTGATGGGGCTCGACCCCGTCGTGGTGGAGCATCGAGGAGAGCGAAACGGCGAGTTCGCCGACTGCCCAGCTCGTGGTCACGTCACCGAAGTCGATGACTCCGTCGGGCACGGGCAGGGGGTGATCGGGAGAGCAGATCAGATTGTCGTCGGTGAGGTCCAGGTGCACCGCCTGCGTCGGGAGCACGGCGGCCAACTGCTGGACCCGCGCCCAGGCGTCGGCAGTCGCGGCCTGAACGGCGGCGCGCCGGTCGGGCTCGTCGATGTGCTCTGCGAGCTTGGCGACGACGCGGTCGGCGTGCCGCAGGTCCCACTGCAGAACGCGTTCGAGGCCCGGGTGGTGGAAGTCGCGCAGGGCGGTGCTGACCTTTCCGGCGATCGTTCCCATGGCCGCCACGGTGCCCGGGGACAGGTGCCGTGGTCCCGAGAGCGCGCCGCCGGGCAGGTACCGCAGGAGCCGCGCGATGGCCGGCCCGCTCTCGGTGTGCACCGTCGTGCGGTACGGGGACCCGTCGGGGTGGCGCAGGACGGTGGCGATGCGCAGTTCCGGGTGAGCCGCGGCGATCAGTTCGGCGGCGGTGTCCTGGGCTTCGATCTCCGTAGGGCTGAAGGCGGGGTTGGCGATCTTCAGAATCGCCAAGGCCGTCCCGTCATCGTCGCACAGCAGGAAGTTGGCGTCCTGCTGGCTTCCCAGCGCCTGCGCGTGAGCGTTCATGCCGAAGCGCTGGGCGGCTATGCCCTCTGCCTGAGTGGGTGTCACCTGTGGCACGGGAAGCGCTTCCTGGGTGAAGAAGTCGATGGTGCGGTACTCGTCGTGCGGCATGCAAGGTTCCTCGGCTGGTGTGGGGCGTGGTGTGGGCAGGCTGGGCTCGGACGCTGGGCTGCCTCAGTCGACTTCCCACAGGAAGCGGTGTGTGTGAATCGCGAAGTAGGGGAAGCTCTCCACGGATGCGACGCCCTCGACGGCCCGTACGACGTCGTTGATGAAGTCCAGAAGATCACTGGGACGACCGCACACGACCTCGGCGAACAGGTCGTAGCGGCCAGAAGTCAGGACTGTGTACACGACTTCTTCGTGCCGGGACAGTTCATCGGCCACTGCCCGGGAATCGCCCCCGATGCGCAGGCCCAGGAGAGCCATCGTCTGCTGGCCCATGGTCATCGGGTCGGTCACCCCGACGACCTGGACCGCCTTGGTGTCCATCAGGCGCTGCAGCCGGTGCCTCGCGGCCGAGGGCGACAGGCCCACCTTCGGCCCCAGCTCGGCGTAGGGGATGCGACCGTCGACCTGCAGCTCTCGCAGGATGGCCCGGTCGATGTCGTCCATGGCGGACCTCCCTCATCTGCATGAACGGCAAGTCATGTCATCGTTTCAAGTACGATGACGGATCGTCGCGCTCGAATCAAGTGTGCTGACGATGGAATCGAGCGAACCCCGGCTCGCGGGCTTTTGTGGGCGCGCCGGAGTCCTGTCAGGTTCCCGGCCGTGCCGGCTGACCGAGTCGACGCCGGCGGGTCATCGGTTTTCGTCCGTGCCGCAGCGGGCGAGCCTGAAGGTGCCCCTTGTGCATTCTTGGCAGGGTCATGACCATGACCGGCGTGTCACAACAGCCCCGCACGGCACCCCACCGCAGAACTGTCCTCTCCGCGGCCGCCGGAGCCGCGGCACTGGGCGTCGCGTCGGCATCGGCCGGCGCGACGCCCGCAGCCGCCGCCAGCAGCGGCAACGAGCCTGCCGGCCGGCCTGCCACCGCCCAACATCCCACCCGCGAACTGCGTCAACTTCTCAAGGAGGTCGACCGCGACCGTATCGAGGCGACAGTGCGCAAGCTCGCCTCCTTCGGTACCCGGCACACCTTGTCCAGCCAGGACGACCCGCGGCGGGGCATTGGCGCCGCCCGCGACTGGATCTTCTCCGAAATGAAGAAGTACGCCGCTGCCTCGGGCGGCCGGATGACCGTCGAACTGCAGTCGTTCTTACAACAGCCCGTACCGCGCGTCCCCGTACCGACCCGCATCACCAACGTCGTCGCGACCCTCCGTGGCTCGGCCGCCCCCCATCGCGTGTACGTCGTCTCCGGGCACTACGACTCCCGGGCCACCGACGTCATGGACGCCGGCAGCGACGCGCCTGGTGCCGATGACGACGCCTCCGGTGTCGCGGTGGCCATGGAGCTGGCACGCGTGATGGCGGTCAGGCGTCCCGCCGCGACCATCGTCTTCGCGGCCGTCGCGGGCGAGGAACAGGGCCTGCTCGGAGCTGCCCACACGGCCGAGCAGTTCAAGACTGCCGGTGCGGACCTCCAGGCCATGTTCACCAATGACATCGTCGGCAGTTCCACCGCCGACGACGGCACCCGCGACCCGTACACGATCCGGCTGTTCGCCGAGGGCGTGCCCACATCCGAGACCCCCGAACAGGCAGCCACCCGCCGCTCGGTGGGCGGCGAGAACGACTCCCCGTCCCGACAGCTCGCCCGCTTCGTGCGCGATGTCGCGGTCAACGGCGCGACTGGCATGAACGTACGCGTCGTTTACCGCCGCGACCGGTATCTGCGCGGCGGCGACCACATCCCCTTCCTCGAACGAGGCTTCGCCGCCGCCCGTTTCACCGAGCCCGCCGAGGACTACGCACACCAGCACCAGGACGTGAAGGTCGTCGACGGCAAACAGTTCGGCGACCTGCCCGAGTTCTGCGACTTCGGCTTCATCGAGCGCGTGGCCAAGGTCAACGGAGCCGCGCTGTGGACCCTCGCACAGGCCCCCGGCACCCCGAGGGGCGTGGGGATCGTCACCAGCAAGCTGACCAACGACACCGAGCTGGTGTGGGAGCGCGGTACGGAGGCGGACCTGGCCGGGTACGAGGTGGTGTGGCGGGAGACCACGGCGCCCGAGTGGACCCACGTGACCGAGGTCGGTGATGTGACCAGCCACACGGTTGACCTGTCCAAGGACAATGTCCACTTCGGTGTCCGCGCGGTGAACCGGGCCGGCCTGCGTGGCCCGGTGGCGTTCCCGGTTCCGAAGCCCTGACCACGGGCATGGCCGTTCCCTGAGCGGCCACCCCGAACCGTGCCGCCCCACCGCGTCGGCCGATCGATTCCATGGTGTCCGTCACCAGTTCCGCGCACAAGCGCGGGCCGTGCTCGCCGAGCCGGCGGCGAGCGGCGCCTCCGGTCACCTGAAGAATTCCCCAACGGGGCGCGAACACTTGCGTCCATGCTGATCAGGATGGTGGACCGGTCCGGATGGTACGGGGCCGCGGCCGCTGCCCTCGCGCGGCGCCGGGTCTGCGGCGATGGTGACAAGGAGGTCTGGCTGATGATGCCTGGAAGACGCTCGCGGCATGCTCCGGTGCTGACCATGACGTTGCTCGTGACGCTCGCCGCGGCCGGGTGCGGAGGCTCCGGCGAGGGGTCTCCCTCGGCCGCCGACCGACCGCGGTCGGACGCCACGGCCCGCACGGGCGACAGCGGCGGAACCCCGGCGAAAAGGCCGACGGCGGACCCCTGCGGGCTCGTCTCCGTCCAGGAGGTACAGCAGTTGGGAGGCGTGTCCGTCACGGCGAAGACGAGCGAGTTCAACACCACGGGCTGCGAGTACTCGCACGAAGGGGTGCTGATCTCCTCGACCGTACAGGGCGACGAGGCCAAGGCCTTCGCCGACGACATGCTCGCGGGAGCTCACAAGAGGCGGCTCCCCGGCGTGGGCGATGAGGCCTACTCCTACGACGCCTCCGACTACGGGACCTTCGCCGTGCTCTTCCGGAAGTCGGGCACCTGGGTCGCGATGACCGTGGTGGCGGACAGGGCGGACAACGCCGGACGGCTGAACGAACTCGCCCGGACGGTGGCCGCCCGCATCTGACACCGGCAGCCGGACCCGCGCCGTGCCGCACCCCACGAGCCCGGTGCGCGTTCGGCGTGGGCACGTGCCGGGGCAGCGGGTGCCCGGTGCCCCGGCGTTCGGTCCGGAGGAGAGGGCCGGGCACGGGCGGACGTGTGGTCGTGCCGCGCGGACCGTTCCCGGGACCCACCTCGTCCGGCCGTGCCCGGAACCCTGCACGTCCGCGTGGGCGTGCGGACGCGCATGGGCGACGCGGCCGGTGGCGGAGCAGTCCACGAGGCCGTCCGTCAACACCGCCGCTGCCCGGCAGCCGCAGCGGCCACGAGAGACGACGCGGCGACCAGTGGCCCGAAGGATTCCTGAACAGGGCGCGAACACGCCAGTCGATGATGGTCCGCGGGGGACACGGCGCCGCGCGCGTCGGCCATGGCGAACGGATCACGGCATGAGAATCATCCGGCTGTTGCTGGCTGTGTCACGGGGGGTTGCGGCTCTGCGCCGGGGGTGGGCCGTGCGTGCGGCGTGCCGGGGGAGGCGGGTCGCAGCGCTCGCGATCGCGCTCCTCCTGGCCACCACGGCGGCATGCGGTGGCGCACCCGGGCGCGTGCACGAGGGCTCCGGTCCGGCCGGCACGTCCGAGGCCGCGCTCACCTACGGGACCGGGCCGGTCCGTGACCCGTCGGTCACCTACCAGCCCGACGTCGTGATCGTCGAGGACGGACCCCGAGCGATCCGGTCGGCATCCAGTGACGGCCTGACCTGGACCATCGACGGAAAAGCCCGCGGCGCCCAGGACATTCGGCCCGGAAAGGTCCTGTACGCCACCAGCCGCGCGGTGGGGCGGGTGCAGAAGGTGCGCCGGGCACACGGGGACGTCGTGGCCACCCTGGGCCCGGTGGAGTTCACCGAGGTCTTCCGCGACGCCCACCTCAGCCTCGACCAGGACATCGACGACGGCGCGCTCCACTACCTGGAGATCCCGGACCTGCCCGGGGCGGTGACCGTGCCTGCGGATGCCCCGGCGGACTTTGCGACGGAGGCCGGGAAGGGCGTTGCGAAGGATGCCGCGCGGGACGTCCCGACGACGGCGCGGACGATCGGACGGACATCGGTGCGCGCCGCGCATTCGGGACGTGCCGGCACCGCGGCCGCACATGGACCGGTCCGGCTCGCCGCGGCGGCCGGGGACACGCTGCCGCCGGCCAGGTCGAGCAGCGTCACAGCAAATCTCGGGGAATGGAAGGCCGAGCCGTACCGCAGTCCGGGGGCGTTCGGCCTGAAGTTCAATCACAAGGCCGCGGGCGGGCTCAAGGTCTTCGTCGACTTCTCGTTGAAGACGGAGAAGCTGCACATCCGTTCCGATGTACGGATCTCCGGCGGTCGGGTCGCCGACGGGGCCACGTTCGCCGTCGAGGGCATCAAAAGCGCCGCGATCAGTATCGCCGCCGGTGCGGCCAACGGTGTCATCGACAACTCGAAGATCCGGGCCGAGGTACCGGTCGAGATGACCCTGCCGATCGCGGGGACCCCGTTCGCCTTCAGCATCAGCTGGAAGTTCAGCGTCGCCACCGCACTCGGCGGCAACAACACCACGGTGACCGCCGGTGGTGAATGGGGGCTCGACGGTGCCATCGGCATGGTCAACGGCTCGATCGTCACCCCGAAGCTCTCGGTGATCAAAAGCATCATGGACTCGATCACCGGAATCTCCGTCGGAGTCAGCGGCATCGCCACAGCCGTCGAGTTCAAGGTCCAGTTCGGGGTCGGAGTGCCCGCCGCCTTCGCCGGTCCCTACGCCAAACTCGTCATGGACTTCGGGGTGACCAACGGCTCGGCCCTCGGCGCCTCCTTGACCCGCTGTGTCGGAGCCACGCTGGACGGCAAGGTCGGCGGGGGCGTGGGGGTCTCGGTCTCCGCCGTGGCCATGGCCGCCCTCAAGAAGCTCCTGCCCACGATGAAGTTCGAGCTGCAACAGGAGAGTCTGACACCTTTCGTCCACAAACAGCAGACGCTGCCGGACGTACCCCTGTGCAAGTCCTGACACCGACACCAAGGCAGACAGCGAGGATCCCGATGAACCGCAACCGCAACCGCAGCCGCCCGCTTTCGCCACTGGTGCCCCTGACCGTGCTCGCCGTGCTCGGGCTGTCCGGGTGCGGCGGCCACGGGCAGCCCTCAGCCGCCACCCCCTCGTCGGCTGACCCGGCCCCGGCAACCCGGACTCCGGAGAAGAGCACCGAGGCGCCGTCGCCGAACGGGGCGGCCGTCGACCCCTGCGCCCTGGTGACCAAGCAGGAGGCCGAGAAGCTGGCCGGTACAGCGCTCGACCCCGCGACACCGGTACGGGAGACCTGCACCTACACCGGTCCCGTCACCGGGCCGACGGCCCAGGTGGAAATCTTCGTCGGGGACGGCGCGAAGAAGTACCTCGACATCGAACGCGACCTCGGACACACGCTGAGGCCGCTGGCCGGCGTCGGCGACGAGGCGTACGCCGAGGACGAGGCGCTCTTCCTCCGCAGGTCCGACCTGTGGGTGTCGATCCGCCTGGTGCGCCTCAACGACCCGGCGGAGAACCGCACACCACTGGAAGAACTGGCCCGGAAGGTGGCCACCCGGATCTGACCCGCATCCGCGGCGCGCACCCGTCCCATCCCTGGGAGCTCCCGCGATCCCAATCGTCACCGTCGTCCTTCGACAACACCGCCGAGTACCGGATCGGCGCGCCGGAGAACCTCGGCGAGGTCCGCCTCCCCGTGCCCGCCGGAGACCTTGCCGGAAACCTCGCCGGGACCCACGCCAGAAACCGCGCCCGGAGTAGTCCCTGACTTCCCGAAACCACCCGGCCCGTCCGCCTTCGTCATGAGTATCCTGACGCGGTGACCACCAGCGCGGGAGGGGCCGCGGGCGCTGACCGGGTGCGCGACCCCGATACCGTCGCACGGCTGGCGGAGTCGGCCCTGCGACAGAGGCAATACCACGAGGCGCCGCGGCATGTCGCAACGCTCCCGGCGGACGCGCCGCTGCCTGCCGAACTGGCCTGGCGGCTCGGCCGGGTACTCCATCAGCGGGGCGAGTTCGAGGGCGCCGAGTCGCTGTACGAACGCGCGGCCGCCGATGCCGGGGACACCGGCGCTGACCGGGCCCAGCTGCTGGCCGGCCGGTCGGCAGCACGCTGGGCCCGTGGTGACCGGGCGCGGGCGCGGAGCCTTGCAGACGAGGCGGTGCGGGCTGCCGAGCAGAGCGGCGACGACGCCGCGCTGGCGGCGGCCTACCTCGCCCAGGCGCTGGCCGCCTTCAGCGAGGGCGACCGCGCCGCCAACGAACACGCCTACGCCATGGCTTTCGCGGCGGCGGAACGGGCCGGGGACATAGGCCTGCAACTGCGGATCCGCTCCAACGTCGGCTCCCGCCTGGTCGAGGAGGGGCGTCTGCGTGAGGCGGTCGGTGCCCTCACCGAGGCGATCGGTCTCGGTGAGGGCACCCCCCAGCAGACGCTGCTCGCACTGGCCCTGCACAACCGCGCCGAGGCCTGGCTGGGACTCAGCGACCTCAACGCCGCCCGCGCGGACGCCGACCGTGCGCTCACCCTGTGGCAGCGGGAGGGCTCCCCGCTCGCCGCGTTCGGACTGCTGATGATCGCCCGGGTGCACCTGGCCCGGGGCTCGTCCTGGCAGGCCATGGCGGCGTACCACGAGGCCGTGGCGATGGCCGAGCCGGACGGCAACGCCCAGGTCGTCGCACAGGCATGGGCCGGACTGGCGCGCACCTGCTACGCCGACGATCCGGCCGAGGCGGCGCGGTACGCGGAGTTGTCCCTCACGCATCCGAGCGCCGCCGGGCCGGTCACCGGTCAGCTGGCCGCGGGCTGGGTCGCATTGTGCAGCGGAGACACCGCCTCGGCCGCCCGGTACGCCGCAGACGTCCGCTCGGAGGCCGGCCGCCGCCGCGACCCGGCCGGGCTGGCCGAGGCGATGGAACTCGCCGCGCTCGCCGCATACCGGAGTGATGCGGCCGCGGCGCCGGGACGCCCTGCTGGACGCCGTGCCGCCGGGCTGGTGGAGGCGGCCGCGATCTGGACCGACGCGGGCAACGAAATCGCCCTGGCCACCAACGCGCTGCTGCGGGCGCGCCATGCGGGCGACCGGCTGTCCGAGGACGTCGCCTGGCAGCGGATGCACCGGCTCGGGGTGTGCGACGACGTCTGGCACATCGCAGGGCCGCTGGCGGCGATCGGTCCGCCGTCGGTCCCCGAGGTCGCCGTGCAGACCCTGGGCCACTTCGCGGTGCTGCTCTCCGGAACGCCCGTGCCCCCGGCCGGATGGCAGTCACGGAAGGCCCGTGAGCTGGTCATGGTCCTGGCGGGTCAGCTGGGAAGACCGGTCACCCGGACCGCGCTCGCCGCCCTGTTGTGGCCGCAGACGCCTCAGGAGGTGGCCAACCGCCGGCTGTCGGTGCTGATTTCGACGGTGCGCGCGGTCCTCGACCCGGCGCGGCGGCACCCGGCCAACCGCTTTCTGGTCACCGACACCTCCACCGTGCGACTCAACACGGACCACGTCGTCCTCGACACGGTCCGGTTCCACGACGCGGCCCGTGCGGCCATCGCGGCGTACGCCGCGGTCGAGGGCAGCCGGGACAGGGCAGCCGCCGCCGACGTGGTGGCGCGCCTCGAAGTGGTCGTCGGTATGTACACCGGCGACTTCGGCCACGACGGTGAGCTCACCGGGGAGTGGAGCGACCGCCCGCGCGCGGCCTTCGCCGAACTGCACCGCGACGTCGTCCGTACCCTCGCCCGGCGCTGCCTGCGGCTGGACCGCTGCGGCGCGGCAGCGGGCTGGTACCTGCGCCTGATCGGCGAGGACGGCTACGACGAGTCGGCCCACCTCGGACTGATCGCCGCACTCTCCGCGGCGGGCCGGCACGGCGAAGCACGCCGCCGCTACCGCGACTACGCCGAGCGCATGCACGAGATCGATGTCCGCCCCGCACCCTTCCCCACGGAGTGACCGCCCGGGCGGGAAGCCCGCGGCGTACGGTTCGCCTCTCCCGCCCGGTCCCGGGCCGCACCGGACGTCGGCCGCCGGATCGCGACCATCTCCGGCCAAGCGCCGACCACACGTCGAGAACGAGCGGCCGGGTATGAGCGATCCCGCGGTCGTCACGGAGAGGGAACCCGCCCCACGGCAACCCTGGCCCAGGTACGCCTCGCCGGGCCTGGAAGTGATCAGCGGCGCCGACGACGTCATGCTGGAGAGTCTGCTGATGGGCGCCACCGGCTGGTTCGCCGGCTTCCCGAACGCCTTCGCGGCGGAGTCCGCCTGCCTGTACGACCTGGCCGTCGCCGGGAAGCTGGCGGAGGCCCGCACGGTGTACGAACCGCTCGCGGCGCGGGCCGCCGACGCCATCGCCCCGCCCCCGTTCGGGATGCTGGAACTGTGGGCAGCCGATGGCACGCCACTCTCTGACGAGGATTTCTCCCTCAACGACCACGACTTCCGATCGACGACTCGCTGCAGCCGCCCCGCGGCGCGGCAAGATACTGGCGGCCCTCGCGCGGGCGGAGCGGAGGGTGTTCACCCGCCCCGCGCCGAAATCGGCGAAGGCTCGAACCGCTCGGCGCTGCAAGCCTGCATATGTGACAACTACCTCGCTTCGACTCAATACGGTTTATAGCGGTCCGTAAATTCGCGCGCGATCAGAACTCGAGCCCAGCGACTGCGCCACCACCACCAGTGTGTCCTCGGCGATCACCTCCAGCACCCGGCCCCGCACCCGCTCCCGGATTCCGGCGTCCCAGATCCTTCGCGACCTCGGCGACGGTCCTGCCGGTCTCGGTAACGATCCGTACGGCCCCCGGCGCGGAACTCCGCATCGAACTTCCGTCGCTTCTCTGCCATCAGTACCTAGCCAGGGGACGCCCGGCTTTAGCGGGGTGGGGAATGGCTTCTGAGCCCTGCTCTGGCCTCAACTGGGTGCACGGATCTGCACTGTTCACCTGAGCCGGCCTCTCTACCGCACTAGACATGCGGCGCGTGTATAGTGATCCTGTGACTGTGACCAGGAAGGTTCGCCGATTCTCCGGCGGCGTGTACGACCTCGGGCTCCACGTGGTGTGGTGCCCGAAGTACCGCCGTCCGGTCCTCGGCGGGCGGGTCGCGGAACGCTTGGACGAGTTGATCCGGCAGAAGGCCGACGAACGCGGGTGGGAGGTCATCGCCCTTGAGGTGATGCCCGACCACGTGCACCTGTTCGTGAAGCACGACCCGAAGTCGTCGGCCTCGTACGTGGCGAACCAGTTCAAGGGCTTCACATCCCGCGTGCTGCGCGAGGAGTTTCCGCACCTGAAGTCACGGATGCCCACCCTGTGGTCGTCGTCGTACTTCGCCGCCTCGGTCGGCGCCGTGTCGGCGGCCACGGTCGAGAAGTACATCAACACCCAGTGGGAACGCCCGTGGAAGAAGGGGGACGGCTCGTGATCCGCGCGTACAAGTTCCTCCTGCGCCCCACGGCCCGTCAGACGGCAGCGCTCGGCGAGATGCTGCGGGACCACTGCTCCCTGTACAACGGCGCGTTGCAGGAGCGCCGGGACGCCTACCGGCACAGCTCGAAGACGAGCATCAAGTACGGCGACCAGTCCGCCCAGCTCAAAGACATCCGCGCATTCGACCCGGAGCGGCAGGGCCGCTGGTCGTTCTCCTCCCAGCAGGCCACCCTGCGCCGTCTCGACAAGGCGTTCCAGGCGTTCTTCCGCCGGGTCAAGGCCGGGCAGACCCCGGGCTACCCCCGTTTCAAGGGCGCAGGGCACTTCGGCACCGTCACCTTCCCCAAGGACGGCGACGGCTGCCGCTGGGACTCCACCCCACACGATGCGCGGACCCGCGTACGGCTCCAGGGCGTCGGGCACGTCCGTGTGCACCAGCACCGGCCCGTACAGGGCCGCGTCAAGACGATCAGCGTGAAGCGCGAAGGGAGCCGCTGGTACGTCGTCCTCGCCTGCGACAACGTGTCCGCCGAGGAGCTGCCGCCCACCGGGGCGATCGTCGGTATCGACATGGGCATCGCCCACTTCCTCACCACCTCGGACGGTGAACACGTCGCCAACCCGCGCTTCCTCCAGGCGATGGCCGACGAACTCGCCGAAGCGCAGCGGCACCTCGCGACGTTCCCGAAGCGGACCCGGCAGCGCACCAAGCGCCACCGCGCGGCGGCCCGGAAGGTCGCCAAGCTGCACGGCAGGATCCGGCGGCAGCGCGCCGACTTCCACCACAAGACCGCACGTACGCTGATCACCGACCACGACGTGATCGCGCACGAGCGACTGAACACAGTGGGCCTGACCAAGAGCCCCGCACCCAAGGCCGACCCCGAGCAGCCCGGCAGCTTCCTGCCGAACGGTGCTGCCGCGAAGGCCGGCCTCAACCGCAGCATCCTCGACGCGGGTTGGGCGCAGTTCCTCGGAATCCTGGCGAACAAGGCTGAGAGTGCCGGTCGCCTCACGGTCCCGGTGGACGCGCGCAACACCTCCCGCACGTGCCCCGAATGCGGGCACGTAGCGAAGGAGAACCGCGTCACCCAGGAAAGGTTCCAGTGCACGGCGTGCGGGTTCGCGGGGAACGCGGACCACGTCGGCGCGACGAACGTCCTCAACAGGGCCGGGCTGGTCCTCTGCGCGGCGGCTTAACCACCGACGCAGGAAGCCCGCGCGTTTACGCGTGGGTGGAGTCACCTTCACCTTTCTGGCACTGTCCATGGTGTGGGGCACACACGCGTTCCTGGTGAGCCGCCACCCCGACGACCGGGAGCGGGCCTTGGTCGCACGGGTGGACACGCTCACTCGTACCCGCCGCGGTGCGGTGGAGAGCCAGGCGGCCGAGCTGAAGCGGGTCGAACGCGACCTGCATGACGGTGCGCAGGCCCGCCTGGTGTCGCTCGGCCTGACCCTCGGCATGACTCAGGACCTGATCCACCGCGACCCGGACGCCGCGGCGGAGATGCTCGGCGAGGCCCGTTCCACCGCCGGCAGCGCGCTGGAGGACCTCCGTACCGTCATGCACAGCATCCAGCCGCCGGTACTCGCCGACCGCGGCCTTGCCGACGCGGTCCGGGCACTCGCGCTCGACCTGCCGCTGCCGGTCACCATCACCGGCGACCCGCCGCCGGACATCCCTGTGGCGGTCCAGACGGCCGGGTACTTCGCCATCGCCGAATGCCTGGCCAACACGGTCAAACACGGCCAGGCGACCGCGGCATCCGTGACCTACGTGACCGACCCGCAGGTGCTGCGGGTCGAGGTGGGCGACAACGGCGTCGGCGGCGCCGTTGTCGCACCCGGCCGCGGCCTGCACGGCATCGTCCAACGGCTGGCGATCCTCGACGGTCAGCTCGACGTCGACAGTCCGGCCGGCGGCCCGACGCGCGTCACTATCACCGTCTTGGTCTGAGGCAATGCTGGTTGAACGCGCCTCAAATCACGGCCGTGTCCGCACAATGCGGCGACCTCGGCGCGGTGATGACCGAGCGTCGCCGACGGCGGCAGGGCCTCGAACGGACCGCCGGGCGTGCCCACCGGCCGACGGGTCCCGCCCCCCACTCGACGAGCGCCCAGTTCCAGACGGACCAGAACAACCCAGGGCCTGTCGAATCCTGCCCGGTGCCGCACGTCGATGTGCCGCGTGCGGTGGAAGCGGCTGACGCGCCCGGTCCGCGTTCGCACGGACCGTCACCGCGTACCCGGCCCGCAGCCGCACAGCGGCCGCTCCTCGAAGGCCCACGGCACCACCCGCCCACCCGGCTCCGCCCAGCGCAGTCGGCGCGGTCCGCGTCGGGGCGAGCAGCCGGACGATCTCGTCGAAGACCCCGGCACCGTACGTCTCGGCGAGCCGATTGTTGTCCCCGGGGGAGCCACGCCGAGGGTGCGTTCGTTCCGCGCCCTGTTCACGGTGGACGGCGGGCAGAGGCGTACGAGATCGTCGACCGCGGTCGCCGGAGGGACGCTGCCGACACCGGCGTGAAAAGACTCGGACGTACGAGCCAAGGGTGACGGCGCCCCGTATCGGCTGTACGGGCCTCTTTGCGCTGCCAGAATTCCGGCAGGCGAGGCGCCGGTGGGGGCGCGGGCGAGGCGGGGGCGGCGAGGCGGGGTGGGCGTGACCGAGCGCGGCACGACCGGTCGTGCCGCTCCGGGGGGGGACCGGGCATGACGGACCACGGCGTCCCGGGCGGACGCGCGGCGACGGAGGACCGGCCGGGCCGTGAACGGCGGAGCGACGGGCAGGGCAGACAACGGCAGGGCGACGGGGCGCCGCCTGCGGTGCCCCGGCACGTGGCGTGCGTGATGGACGGCAACGGCCGGTGGGCGGAGCGGCGTTCACTGCCGCGCGCGGCGGGCCACCGGGCCGCCGAGAACACCGTCATCGACATCATCGAGGCGGCCCGGTCCGCCGGCGTGGAGTGGCTCAGCCTGTACGCCTTCTCCACCGAGAACTGGAACCGGCCCGGCGCCGAGGTCGACTACCTGATGCGCCTGGTCCGCCGGGTCGTACGGAAGCACGCGTTGCTGCTGCTCGCCCGCGGCATCCGCTGCCGCTTCCTCGGGGCCGCCGACCCGCGCATCCCCCGCGAACTGGCCCGGGACTTCGACGACCTGACGACGCTGACCGGCGACAACCGGGGGATGACGCTGACCGTGGCCTTCGACCACGGCGGCCGCCGGGACATCGTCGAGGCCACCCGGTCGCTGATCCGCAGCGGAACG
This sequence comes from Streptomyces sp. NPDC087787, assembly GCF_044743035.1. Lineage (NCBI taxonomy): Bacteria > Bacillati > Actinomycetota > Actinomycetes > Kitasatosporales > Streptomycetaceae > Streptomyces > Streptomyces sp. NPDC087787. Next base: position 3,355 of record NZ_JBIUVQ010000026.1, on the reverse strand, counting down.
CCCGCGGACGAGGTGACCGAGCGGCTCTTCGCGGAGCACCTGCCGTTCCCCGACACCCCGGACGTCGACCTCGTCATCCGCACCTCCGGCGAGCAGCGCATCTCCAACTTCATGCTCTGGAAAGTCGCCTACGCCGAGTGGGTCTTCCCCGAGGTGCTCTGGCCGGACTTCCGGGCCCCCGATTTCCTCGCCTGCCTGCACACCTACCGGCGCCGCGACCGCCGCTTCGGCGGCCTACCGCCCCAGACGAACGGAGACCCGCGATGACGACCGCAACGACCGGCGCGACCCGCACGGACACCACGCGACCGGCCGACGGAACGCCCCTGTTCGGGCCGGATTCGCAGTTCCACGCGTTCTTCGACGACCCGCGCTGGGCGCTCGCCATGGTCCGCGCGACCGTGCTGGAGGCGGCCCACCCGCAGATCGGCGCCGCCCTCGTCGACAACTCCACCTTTGTCGCCCACCCCTGGCGCCGGCTCCGCAACACCTTCCTCAGCATGCGGCGCATGTTCGACGCCGACCCTGCGGTACGCGAGCGGGAGGCCGCCCGGCTCAACCGGCTGCACGCCCGTATGAGCGGCTCCGACTCCCGAGGGCGGGCCTATGACGCGATGGACCGCACGACCCGCGCCTGGGTGGTCGCCACCCTCTTCGAGAGCGCCGTCACCATGTGCCGGCTGAGCGGCCAGCCGCTCGACCAGGACACGATGGAGCGTATGTACGCCGAGTACCGCGCGTTCCTGGCAGCCCTCGACGGTGACGCCGGAGAACTCCCCGAAGACCTCCACGATTTCTGGCAGTACTTCGACCGGGTCGTCGAGAACGAGTTGGAGTACACCGAGGCGGCCCGCGTCATCCTCTACCGGATCTTCGACCACCTGCCCGCCCCGCCGCTGCTCGACGGCGCCCCGACGCTGTGGGCGGCAGGCCGGGCCGTTGCCGGACCTCTCCTCGGCGCGATCACCGTCGCCTCGCTCCCCGGGCCGTACCGGCGCCGGGCCGGCCTGCCGGAGATGCCCGGCGCCCAGACCCTCATGCAGGGCGCCTACCTCGCCGCCGGACTGGCCCGCTTCCTGCCCGAGGGCTGGCTCAACGCCGAAAACGTCATCGAACTCCTCTCGCTCTCGCCCGGGAGCGACGACCCCCGCTCCCGGACCGTGGCCGCCCTGCGCGGCCGCATGAGGCGGGCATCCGCCCTGCTCCGCCTACTGACCCCGCTGGGCGGTGACACCGATCCGGACCCGGCATCCGGGGCGGGCACGGGGGAGGGCCGACGTTCAGCGGAGGAGTTTTTCCGCCAGGTGCTGGACCAGACCGGCGACGGCCACATCGACTGGCCTGACCTCGCCGCCATGGCCCGCGAACTCTCCACCCGCCTCGACCTGGACGAACCCGAGGAGACCCGGCTCTACGAGGCCTTCGCTGCCTGGTGGCGCGAACTCCAGGCCGCCCTCGACACGGACGGCGACGGCCGCGTCAGCGCCGACGAGTACGCCGCCGCCGTCCCCTCCCTCGCCGGACCCGCGCTCATCCGCGTCGCCGAGGTGCTCTTCGACGCCGCCGACAAGGACGGCAGCGGGGCCATCGACGCCGACGAGTACCGGACTCTCTTCCGCACTGCCTTCCGCCGCGACCTCACGACCACCGACGGAATCTACGGCCGGAGCGCCTTCGTGAGTGACTTCCTCTCCTTCATGTCCGCCCGCCGCACGGGCACCCCGTACGACCCCCTCCTCGCGGACGCCTGATGTGATCTCTTTGACCTGGGGCTTCGAACGTCGTCTCGCACTTGATCACTCGCGTCGGTGACTGCCGTACGTGCAGGCGGCCATGTTCGAGTCGGCCACCGACCGTCTCCCTCGTCCTGCGCCTGGTAAGGGAAGTTCCCGGGTGGGGGGTACCGGCGCGTCCACGGTGAGCTGCTGATCTCAGGCGTGAAGGTGGCCGCCCCCACCGTCTGGGAGATCAATCGAGCACAGCAACCGGGACGGCAGGCTCTCCGCCCTGTTCGACCCCGTTCTCGCCGACGTGGGGATCGAGGTCGTGCTGACGGGAGCCCGGATGCCGAGAATGAACTCGGTCATGGAGAGGTGGGTGCGGACCTGTTGGCGGGAGCTGCTGGACCGCACCTTGATCTGTCCGCTGGCTGTCGGCGTCCGACTCGGCGCCCGGCGTCCTGTCAGGCTGAGGTCTTCGATGGGGACTCGCGGCCCTGTGTGCGCAGTTGCTCGTTGATGCGCTGGGCTTCTTCGAGTTGGTCTTCGAGGATGATGATGCGGCAGGCGGCCTCTATGGGGGTGCCCTGGTCGACGAGTTCGCGGGCGCGGGCAGCGATGCGCAGCTGGTAGCGGGAGTAGCGGCGGTGGCCGCCATCCGAGCGCAGGGGGGTGATCAGGCGGTGTTCGCCGAGGGAGCGGAGGAAGGCGGGGGTGGCGCCAAGCATTTCGGCGGCCCGGCCCATGGTGTAGGCGGGGTAGTCGTCATCGTCGAGGTTGTCGGTGGGACGGGAAGCGGCAGGGGGCATAAACCTCTTCTTTCGTGGACGCGTCGGGGGGCCCGGGTGCCGTGCAGGCACCCGGCCCCGAGCTTTCAACACCATCTACCGGCACACTGCGCCAGCCTTCTGTGTCCGCAGGTTCCGCCTGGGAGGGCGGGGCTGCGGGGATCGCGGATGCGTGACCGGGGACCAACTTCCAATCCGAGGCCTGCGGTACCCGGGCGGACTTCCTTCCTGGCCCGGGCGATCCTGGATGGCGTTCGACTCCTTACTTTCGGTTACTCGGTTGTAAAGCTGGATACTGCGGGTACTGCTCGCGCCCCCTGTGCCCAGGGTCTTTGAGAAGTGCCGAGGTGGGCGGGTTCGCTTGCTGAGCACCGGTTGTGACGGCTTGTCGACTTCTGTCTGTGGGTGACCCTGGACGCAGAACAGGCATGGCCGCTGGTGATCATGTGGGTGTCGAGTCCGTATGAGCACCGAGCGAGTCCATGCCTGCACACCCATCTTCCCGCATGCCGTCATGCCTTCGACAACTGGGGGACGTCTCCGGCTCAGCCCCGCTGGAGGCAGCCGTTGACCTGCGGAGTTATATGGCCACGGTGCCTGACCCACGGGCCCGTCGCGCATACGTCACCCTTGGACAGCCCTGCTCACCGCTGCGGCCGCCGCCGTTCTGGCAGGCGCCGCCTCGATTACGGCGATCGGAGAGTGGGTCGCCGACGCACCGCAGAGGGCCCTGGCCCTGCTCGGGTTCCGGCCCGATCCGCTGACCGGCCTGATCCGCCCGCCCCATGCCACGACCATCCGTCTCGTCCTGGCCGCCGCGGACGGTGACGCCCTCGACCGCGCCATCGG